>NZ_CDLUDY010000301.1:0-4915 GCF_975968855.1 Petrachloros mirabilis | reverse complement strand
GTCATGATGAAAATCTGAGGGGTCATTTCAGCGAAGGAACTCGACAGAGGATAGAGAGGGCAACGATGCGTTGCCCTCCTCCTTTGCCATGGCCGTGCGATGCTATCCTGTTTCTTGCCCTTTTCTGAGAGACAACAAGGCTGCCCCCTCACGTCCTGTTCAACGCGAACGACTGCGTACTGTAAGAAAGTAAAGAGAGGGTAGGACGGGCTAGGTCAGCTCGTTGAGCTGCGACAGATTCACATCGAACGAGACGACCGGCACGGAGATTTGCCAACGTTCGAGGACTTCTGGATGAACTTCACCGATGACGCCGATGGATTTCCCTCCGACGACAATCTTGCCGGCGCGGCCTTCGAGAAACGACGGGTGCGGGATCGGTTCGAGGCTGTACTCCTTTCCGAGATGATAGAACAGCACGTCCAGGCTCGAGTGAATTTCAGAGAAATGTGCCGCGGCATGGGCGATGACGGCGCCCAGCACGGTTTCAGTCCGTGAGCCCAGCTCGTGTGAGGGATCAGGAATTGCCACATCGCCCGCCTCGAAGAGGCGATGCGGGTAAAATGCCCGGCTCGACGCTGCTTCGACACGCAAGAGCGAAGGGAGCATCCACTGGCGAAGGCAGGAGAAGGTTAGTGCCATGGCATTGGCTACTTCAACCATCTTGCCCCATTCCGTATCATCAAGGCGCATCGCGGAGGCATAGTTTTCCGGCGATCCAAGAATGTTGGAAATAATTTCCTGAAAGCCCAACCCCACCATCAAATCACGCGCCCGATCCGATGTCTGTTCGATGCGTGAGAGACCACCGACGGTAAACTGGGCCGGCATCACGGGAGAGAATTCTCCGTATCCCCGGCTCATCGCCACGTCTTCGACAACATCCATAGGATGCATGACATCCTGTCTGTAAGGTGGGAGCTTCGCCTTGACCGATCCGCTTCCTGCCGAGACGGCATAGCCATACAGTTCGAGGGCCCGCTTCACGGTCTTTGCACCAAGTTCCTGACCCAGCGCCTGTTCGATCGTCTTGATCGCAATGGTCCGCGGCTTTCCAAGGTCCTGAGGCGTGACAACCCGCTTCCCCAACGGTGTATTCTTGGGATACTGCACTTCGATCGGTTCGATGGTCGCGCCACGGTCGGCAAGGTTTGCGGCAAAAATGTTCAAGGTCAAGACGACCATCGCAAGATCGGTTCCTGTCACTTCCACAAACAGTTCATCGTCGTCGACCCGCACTTCTCCGATCTCACGGCTGTTGATGATCGGTGGAAACGACAACGGCTGGTTTTTGGCATCGCGTAAAATGGGGAGTCGATCCTGTCCGGCCATGATGTGCCCGTGTTCCAACCCCTTGGGATGAACCATGAGGATTTCCGCCAGCGTCATCACCGTCTCCATCCCCAGCGGCGTAAACTTTGCCTCATCCGGTCTCACAAGCTCATATTTCACGGGAAACTGTATCTTCGGCAATTGGTAGAGGCCGATCGATACGGTCTTGCGTTTGTGGCCGAAGATATCCGCCAACTTCTCCTGCGTCTGAATGAGCTGGGCCAATCCATCTTCGGTAACGCGGTATCCCTTGGCCGTACAGGCTGCGACATAAGGACGCACCTGCTCCATTCCCGATGCGACGATGAGACGCTGCAAAGCTTTCGGTTTCTTGGTGAAGAAGGGATAGGGTTTCAGCTTACCCTGTTGCTTAATGCGGATCTGTCTGGCGATCCCTTCGCAGCACCAGAGGTCCGGCCTGTTGCTGTCCTGCAGCTCGATCCGCAATTCGCCGGTTTCAGCGTTATGCCCCTTGAGTTCTCCCTTCACGAGCATGAGCCACTCTTCCAGTTGCTCAATGCCGACAGAAGGTTTGCTCCGGCTACCGAGCGAGAGAAGTGATTCGAAGTCGTCTTTGAAGATCGAGATCGTGGGCATGGTGAAGTTAGAACAATCCCCTGGTTGTCCGGATCAATTCCAGATTATCGGTGAATAGTTCCCTGATGTCGTGGATACCGAGCGCCACCATGGCCATGCGATCCAACCCAAGCCCCCAGGCGATCACGGGCACGTTGACGCCCAACGGCAGCGTCACTTCCGGCCGGAAGAGGCCTGCGCCGCCAAGTTCCATCCATCCGAGGCGAGGATGGCGCACATGCATTTCCACCGACGGCTCGGTGAAGGGGAAGTAGGCGGGCAGGAATTTTACTTCCTTCGCCTGGGCCACCTCGCGGGCGAACAGATTGAGCAATCCCAGCAGGGTGCGGAAGTTGATGTCCTCACCCAATACGATCCCTTCCACCTGGAAAAAATCCGTAGCGTGGGTGGCATCGACTTGGTCGTAACGAAAACATCTGGCGATGGAAAAATATTTCCCTGGAACGGCAGGCGTTGAAGCCAACGTTCGCGCAGACACAGCCGTCCCTTGGCTTCGCAGGACCAGACGCCTGGCCCGTTCACCGTCGAACCGGTACTTCCAGCCCGTCGAGCCGGTCTTCCAGCCGTCCTGATGCGCCTTGGTCACTCGTGAAAGGAATGGCTCTGCAATGTGTGTCGCATGGGTCGGGTTCTTGATGAAATACACATCGTGAATATCTCGAGCCGGATGGAACTGCGGCATGAAGAGCGCATCCATGTTCCAAAACTCGGTTTCAACGAGAGATCCGCGCATCTCCTGGAAGCCCATGCTCACGAGTTTGGTTTTGACCGTGTCCAGAAACTCGCGGTAGGGATGTTTCTTGCCGGTCCCGATCCGGGGCGCGCGAAGGCTGATGGTGTATTTCCGGAATCTCTTTGTCCGCCAGCTGCCGTCTTTCAGTAGCTCGGGGCTGAGCTGAGAGACTTCTTCGGCAACGCCCTGCTTCATTAAATGCTCGGCAGCCGTCACGCCGGATGGCGAAAGCTTGAACGCGCGGGCAACACGATCGTCGACCCGAAAGGGTTCTTTGGCATTACCCCGTTTAACGGCGTAATCCTGAATCACCTGTCGATCGGCCTCCTGGAAGCTCTGTAACTCACGCGACCCTTCGCGCAAGTGATGCAACAGTTTTCTGATGGTCTCCGCGGTCTGGCTTGCGCGGCCGGTTGATTCGATGCAGCCGCCTTGTACGATCAAGAGAGCCCCTTCCTTCTTCAAGCGGCCGACGGCCTTGCTGACATCGGAGGGGTCCAGCCCTTTTTGAGACTGGAGATCCTGGATGGTGAGCCGCTGCCCTGTGCCGGCCGCTTCACGGGCTGCAGCCAAGACCGCTTCGATTGGCGACTGGTGGGCACAAAACTGCTCGCCGATCGCCGTGAGGGAAACGATTGGTGTCGTTGTTTCCTTGTCAATCAGGAGAAGGGATTTGGCGAGAAGCCACTCGACAGCCATGCTGAGCTGGGATGGCTCGAGTTCACTCGCGGCAGCCAACTCTTCTGTAGAAAGTGGTGCACCGGAAGGACTCGCTCCCAAGGCCATAAGGACCTTGATCTCGAGAGGATGGAGGCTGTCGAAGGGGAATGCCATATCCGCTCGCATCGCCTATTGATGGACGGGAGCCGGCTGCCCGGCTGTCCGCAGCGACGCAATCGTCCCCTTATAGTCCCGACTGGAAAAGATCGCAGACCCGGCGACGAGCACGTTGGCTCCCGCAGCCAGGATCTGAGCGGCGTTGTCAACCTTCACGCCCCCATCGACCTCCAGCAAGGCGCGGCTGCCCAACTGGTCGATCATCTGACGGGCTTTGGCGATTTTTTTGAGAACGGATGGAATGAATTGTTGCCCCCCGAATCCTGGGCTCACCGACATGATGAGGACGAGATCGACTTCGGGAAGAATTTCTTCGATCGTCTGCAGAGACGTCGCAGGGTTCAACGTGACGCCCGCCTTGACCCCTCGTTCTTTGATGGATTGCACAGTGCGATGGAGGTGTGGACAGGCCTCGACATGGACGGTCAAGCGATCAGCACCTGCCGAAGCGAACTCGGCAATAAAGGCATCGGCGTTGGTGATCATAAGATGCACGTCCAGGGGGAGTTTCGTAACCTTCTTGAGCGACTCAACGATCGGGGGACCGACGGTCAGGTTCGGCACGAAGTGGCCGTCCATCACATCGACGTGCAGGAGATCGGCTCCACCGCGCTCAACAGCAGCCACTTCGTCGGCTAAACGTGCGAAGTCGGCGGACAGAATCGAAGGAGCGATTAAGATTGGTTTGGCCATTTATGTCACCGTTGTGAGACGCGCCGCATAGAAACCATCCATACAATGGCGGTTTCCCATCGTGCAGAGATCTCCACGTTCGGTTAGGAATTCTCTTCCTTCGGCAGGGAGCCAGGGAGCTACAGGATCCCGCCGGAACTCTGCGTGAATACGGCAGAATTCCTCGATCACTGATTCGTTCTCTTCCGGTTCTGTTGAACAGGTACTATAGACCAGCACCCCACCGGGCCGCAAGCACGGAGCCACTGCTTCGAGAATCTGGAGCTGCAGCCGATGATGGCGCTCGAGACTCGCTCCTTCCTTTCTCCACTTTGCTTCAGGATGTCGGCGCAATACCCCCAACCCGCTGCAGGGTGCGTCCACTAAGATCCGATCGAACGGTCGTCCAACCTCACTCGTGTTATCAAGTTCGGACTTCACAGTTTCTAACCATGCGGATGGATGACGAACATCGCCCACCAGTGGAATGATGCTCTTGATTCCGAGACGGACAGAATTACTGCGTAGCAGGTCGAGGCGGGGCCCCTTACGATCAATGGCATACACCGCACCCTGATCTCCCATCAATTCAGCCAGGTGGGTAGCTTTTCCACCCGGTGCTGCACAAGCGTCAAGAATGACGTCCCCGGGCCGGGGCGAGAGAAGGAGCGGAATCAATTGGGCCGCTTCATCCTCAACGTAGAACAACCCCTCAACAAAGCCAGGCAGGTCTGGAACCGGCCC
>NZ_CDLUDY010000300.1:0-3376 GCF_975968855.1 Petrachloros mirabilis | reverse complement strand
CTCTCGCAATCATTTCGACCGGAAAAACAAGAACGTGCAGCTTTTAATGATCTTCAAGTGGTTCGCCAAGGATTTTGAAGCGGAAGCCGGTTCGCTGCTTGGATACGTGCGACGGTATGTCGCCGATTCTGAGGTTGCGCAAGAACTTCTGTCGATTTCTTATGAGGTCGAGTTTCTCGACTACGACTGGAGTTTGAACGGCATTGCACCACGGGAGTATTCCGATGCTAGTTCGTCCCGATGAAAAGGTCCCGATCGCACGACTACTTACCTTCCTCGAACAGGGGGAGCGCATCGCGAACGAGTGCGCGAGGGCACAGGCCGCATTGGCGGCAGACCGTGGTTCACAACGCTTTCTTCTTAGCCAGTCACGACAAGAGGCGATGCACGCATATGTGTTTCAGGGGGCTATTTTATGGCTGGCACCGAGGCATCTCGGTGATGCTCCGTTTCTGCCCGCGCTCGAAGAATATCGAACGATTTTACAGGATGCGCTGAGTCGGCAAGATCTACTCGAAACCATCTTGGCCGAGCAAGTCATCCTCGAAGGGTTGGGTGAAGCGATTCTGACCAGGATCGAAGAGGGTTTGGCGAAGCGGGCCGCGCCGTTTGGCCGCTTGCGGCGGATACTCCTGCTTCAAGAAGAGGCACATCACGGATTCGGTCGCCGAATTCTTGAACGGGCGATGGCCGAGGGACGAACCGACGCCGAAATGTTGGGTCGTCGCTCGCAAAGATACCTGGCGCTGACGGATCGTATGGTGTTAGATCTCAGCGATTTGTTTGACTCGATCGAGGAAGATCCGGCCGCTTGGGCACAGGATGTCCGAAGATTTCTGCCGCACTGGTTGAAGGCTATCCCTGCATGATTTCAGTCGTCATCCCAGCGTTTAACGAAGAAAAGGCTCTTCCTGTCACGCTTCGCGCTCTCTTCGCGGAGCACGGGGAGTATGAAGTCATCGTGGTCGACGGCGGGAGTACTGACCGCACAACCGACGTTGCTCGATCGTTTTCATCGGTCCGTTTGCTGGCGGCCACGAAAGGCCGCGCATCGCAAATGAACGCCGGAGCGAAAGCTGCATTCGGCGAATGGCTCCTCTTTCTCCATGCTGATACCCTCTTGCCGGTTGGAGCTATTCAACGGTTGAATGAATTGGAGCCGAATGCCACCGTTCAAGCCGGCGGGTTCCTCCATCGGTTCTCCGGTGATGACTGGCGGCTTAAGCTGATTTCTTTCTTGGACAACTTCCGTTGCACGAGGAGCCGGATCATTTATGGTGACCAGGCCCTGTTCGTTCGCCGGAGTCTGTTTAAGAAACTTGGCGGGTTTCCCAATCAGGCAATTCTTGAAGATGTTGCATTCTGTGAAAGGCTGGTTAAGGTAACGCGACCTCTCCTGCTGTCGCCTCCCGTCGTCACCGACGCCCGTAAGTTTGTGCAGGTAGGAATTTGGCGAAGCTTTCTGCGGGTTTTGGCCATTATCCTCCATGTTGAATACCATCTGCCGATTCTCCCACACTCTTTCTTTCGAGATGTCCGGTAGGCATTAATGGAGGCCTTGTTCTGTATTTATCAAAGGAGAAAAGTTTGACATGTGGCTAAATCGCTGTCGCGCCCGTTCAAAGGTTTCTTAGGATGTGTGCTATGAAGGAGAGAAAAAGTGGACTGCCTTTGCTGAACAGGCTCCCTTCTAGGCATTTAACTCTACTCAAACAAATTGGTCGGCTTGCTGATGAACGGGGGATTCCGCTGTATTTAGTGGGTGGGGTTGTGCGCGATCTGTTGCTCAACCGTCCGAATTGGGATCTCGATGTCACAGTTGAGGGGGATGGCCTTGCCTTTGCGCGCATGGTAGCTGATCGATACAAGGCGGGGATTGCGCTGTATGAACGGTTTGCCACAGCCCGTTTGACGTTACCTAATGGACTTAAGCTAGACATTGCGAGCACGCGCCGTGAATCCTATGCACATCCTGCCGCTTTGCCTGAGGTGAGACCCGCATCGCTGAAAGAGGATCTCTATCGGCGTGACTTTACGATGAATGCCCTTGCGATCCAGCTGAATGTACCGCAGTTCGGGCTGTTGCACGATTACTACGGAGGCCTTCGTGATCTAGGTGCTGGCACGATTCGCGTCTTGCACGAACGAAGCTTCGCCGACGACCCCACGCGGGTCTTCCGGGCCATACGGTTTGCCGAAAGGTTCGGATTCCGTCTTGAGTTAAAGACTGCACGGCTGATGAAAGAAGCCGCCGCAGCCGACTTAATCGCACAACTTTCCGGCCCGCGACTGCGAAACGAAATCCTGCTCCTGACCAACGAGGCGCATCCCGATCGGGCGCTTTCGTCATTAGCCCGGTTGAATCTGCTTCGGTTCTTACATCCAGATCTACGCTATGTTCGTTCGGCGAGGCGGTTGGTACGCGCTCTCTCTGGAGCGATCACCTGGTGGACGGCAAGGTGCCGCCAGGTTCCAATCGATCGCCAAGTCGCCTATTTGATGGCGCTGCTTTATGAGGCAACTCCCGAAATTGTCGAATCGGTGGTGTCAAGGCTTATGCTATCGAATGAGCAAGCCAGGAAAGTCCGTTCCGGTGGTATGAGGCTGGAAATTGTGGCTCAATCGTTGGCAGGATCGCGATCCCTCAAGCGGTCGGAAGTCTGTCGCCTGCTGAATGGGTTACCCGATGAAGCGTTATTGTTGTGTCTTGCACGGGTACACGGGCGGAATGCGGCCTCCGCGAGAATGAAACGGCGCATGCTCGAATATCTCACGAAGTTGAGCACAATTAAGCCGTCACTGGATGGGAATGATCTGCTGAAGCTTGGCATGGAGTCAGGGCCAGAGGTTGGGAGGATGCTGGCACAATTACTCGAAGCCAAGCTTAACGGTGTGGTGAAGGGAAAGGCCGGTGAGCGAGCGTTTGTGCGGGCACGTCTTGCCGACGAGACCTAATTCAAGGGGATAATGCCTGCTGCCACCTCGTTCGGCAGCAAGAGCGTCACCATGGCCCGGTTCTGTTCGTCCGGTTGGATTAAGGCGAACAGCGGGATTGGCTGTGGGACGTCGTTCGGTGGAAACGCCAAGAGAGCCGGGAAGTCGATCAACGGAGACACTGTCGGGTGACTTGCTAAACGCAGCCGAAAGGCCATAAGGACATCACGTAAGCGATGAAATTGTTCCTCTTTGCCGATCGAATCGTTCGGTGCAATCCCCACTTCCCATAGAGGTTTTGTCACGGTGATGGGAAAAGCAAAGCCGAGTTGCTTAGCCGTCGTCGTGACGTCGATGAGCGCCCCGCTCGCAATCGCCTGCTTGAATGGAATGGTGGTGGGAGTCGTTTCTTGTTGAATTGAATCCCCTCGTCCCGTATCTG
>NZ_CDLUDY010000299.1:0-5118 GCF_975968855.1 Petrachloros mirabilis | reverse complement strand
CTCGGACATTTAACCGGCAAGGAAGTCCGAAGTTATTTCCTGCATGTGAAGGGGCCGGAGTTGCTTAACAAGTATGTGGGTGAATCTGAGCGTCAAGTTCGCGAGGTATTCAAGAAAGCCAAAGAGCGGGCGGCGGATGGCAATCCCGTGATCGTCTTCTTTGATGAAATGGACGCTTTGTTCCGTACGCGGGGAAGCGGGATTTCCTCGGACATCGAATCTACTATCGTGCCGCAGTTCCTCTCGGAGATAGACGGGGTCGAAAGCCTCCGCAACGTAATCGTCATCGGCGCAAGCAATCGCCAAGATCTCATCGACCCCGCCGTGTTGCGGGCCGGGCGTTTGGATGTAAAGGTGAAGGTCGGTCGTCCAGATGCCTCCGCAGCCAAAGACATTTTCAGCAAGTATGTGGGGGCGGGTTTGCCTTTCGATGAAGAGGAACTCAAACGCCACGGAGGAGATCCCCAGGCATTTGTAGACTATTTGACGAATCTAACCGTCGACGCGATGTACGCCACTTCCGAAGAGAACAAGTTCATTGAAGTGACCTATGCCAACGGGGAGAAAGAACTGCTCTATTTCAAGGACTTCGCAAGCGGTGCCTTGATCGAAGGCATCGTCTCACGTGCCAAGAAATATGCAGTGAAGCGAGCCATCGCACAGGAAGGGCGGGGCCTCCGTTCGGAAGATCTGATCCGGGCGATCAGGGAAGAGTTCAAAGAGCACGAAGATCTTCCAAATACCACAAACCCTGACGACTGGGCCAAGGTGGCAGGAAAGAAAGGCGAGAAGATCGTGCACATTCGGACAATCAGCGGCGGACCCGCCGAATCACGTCAAATTGAAACTGTAACGACCGGCCACTATCTCTAAGATCGAGAACATGCGGGAATCAACAGTCTTGACGACTCCTCGAGTATTGGGAACGGAGACGGAATTCGGTATTGCCTCCCGGGATGCCGCTGCGACAGATCCGATTTCCAACTCGCTGTCTGTTATTGCGCATTATCCCGGAATTTCAGTTCCCCATGCGGTGTGGGACTATGAGAATGAAAACCCGCTCCTCGATGCCCGAGGCTTTGAAGTCGAGGGAGAAAGGGAACGGCCGAATCCGGACTATAACCGCCAACTGAACAAGGTGCTGGCAAATGGCGGACGCCTTTACGTCGACGGCGCGCATCCTGAGTACTCCACGCCTGAATGCACCAACCCGCGAGAAATCGTCGCGTATGAGCGGATCAGTGAACGCATCATGGCGCAGTGCCTTGCCGAGATCGTGCGTGCACGTGGGCGCGAGCAGTTCCTGCTGTATAAGAACAATTCGGACGGGAAGGGCAACAGCTACGGCTATCACGAAAATTATATGGTTTCGCGATCCGTGCCGTTCGATCGGATTGTCAAGGTCCTAGCTCCGTTTTTCGTTACCAGGTTGATTTTTGCGGGGGCGGGTAAAGTCGGTGCAGAGAATCAGACCACACCAGCGGATTTCCAGATCTCGCAGCGGGCGGACTTTTTCGAGTGTCTGGTCGATCTCAACACGATGGTCAAGCGCCCCATCGTGAACTCCCGGGACGAACCTCACGCTGATTACGGCAAGTACCGTCGTCTTCACGTGATTGTTGGCGATGCCAACATGGCCGAGCTTTCGACGTATCTAAAGGTCGGAACGTTGGCGATCGTCTTGGATCTCATCGAGGCCGGTGTGGATCTCCCACAATTCGAATTGGAGGATCCCGTTCTTAGCATCAAGCAGGTTTCACGGGACTTGACGATGAAGGGCACGCTGAAACTGGCAAGGGGGCGCTCGACCTCCGCGATCGGGATCCAGCGAGCATATTTGAAGGCGGCGATGGATTTCTATGCCTGCAACGAGCTGAGCCAGATCACGAAAGACGTTTTGGTGCGATGGGAGGATGTACTTGACAAGCTGGAACGCGATCCTCGGTCCGTCGCCCATGAGTTGGATTGGGCTGCCAAACGCCATATGATCGAATCCTACATGGACCGAAAGGGATGCGGATGGGACGATCCGCGCGTGCGGCTGATGGATTTGCAATACCATGATATTCGGCCGGATAAGGGCCTCTATTACACACTGGAGCGGAGTCATCTCATCGAACGCGTCGTGCAGGATATCGAAGTGACGAGATCAGAGTTCACACCTCCTCCAGGGACAAGAGCGTATTTCCGGGGGCGTTGCGTCAGCAAATTTTCCAAGTCGATCTACGGAGCGAGTTGGACGTCTGTGTTGTTCGACGTCGGCAACACAACGATAAAGAAAATTCCGTTGATGGATCCTTTGAGAGGCACCGCTTCGCTCACTGCCGACCTGCTTGATCAATCAGACACAGTCGATGCGCTGTTGGCCAGGCTGAAGGCATCATGAAACTGCCGTTTCTGCCCAACCACGACGATTCCAGCTTCTTCGATTTTCTGAAAGTGCAGCATCCCGAGCTGACGCCGGGTGGACGACGCTGGCCGGAACAGCAGAACCTCGCCTCGGATGCTTCGCGAGCCGGCGGTTCCATCGTGGTGCCGTATGCGACCACTGTGTTGGCGATCAAGTATCAGCAGGGGGTTGTGATTGCGGGCGATCGCCGTGCCACGGAAGGTTTTCAAATCGCCGAACGGCGGATCGAAAAGGTCTTCAAGATTGACGACTTTTCCGCTATGGCTATTGCCGGTGCTGCAGGCCCTTGCATCGAAATGGCCAAGCTATTTCAAACCGAGCTCGAGCATTACGAGAAGCTTGAGGGAATGCAGCTCTCCTGCGAAGGAAAAGCCAACAAGCTGGGCCAGATGGTCAAGGCGAATCTGCCGATGGTCTTCCAGGGGCTCGTCGTCATGCCGCTCTACGTGGGTTACGATCACAAGCGGACGGAAGGCCGCATCTTCAAATATGACCTGGCGGGCGGGCGTTACGAAGAAGGCGATTACCACGCCGTCGGGTCCGGAGGAAAAGACGCACGCAACACCATGCGGGAGCATTTCAAGAAGGGAATGGTGGAAGGGGATGCCCTGAAGCTTGCCCTTCTCGCGCTCTACAATGCGGCGGATGACGACGTCGGAACCGGCGGGCCTGATTTGGTTCGCGGCATCTATCCCACGGCCAAGATCGTGAATGCTGACGGGATTACCGATGTGGCGGAATCACAGATCCGCTCGATCTACGACGAGATGATTGCCGGCCGGCGCGTCAAGGAGAAGTAACCATGCCGTTGCCCTATTACGTTTCACCCGAGCAGATGATGCAGGATAAGGCTGAGTATGCCAAGAAGGGCATTGCCAAAGGCCGGTCCATCATCGCCATGGAGTATGTGAACGGCATTCTGCTCGCCGCCGAGAATCCCAGCGCGACGCTCCACAAAATCTCCGAGGTCTACGACAACATCGCTTTCGCCGGAGCGGGCAAGTACAGCGAGTTCGAAAACCTGCGCAAGGCCGGTATCCGGCATGCGGACTTGAAGGGCTTCATGTACAGCCGAGAGGATGTGACAGCGCGCTCCCTCGCGAACGGCTACTCGCAGAGCCTCGGGACTATATTCAGCCAGGAAATGAAGCCGCTCGAGGTGGAGATCCTCGTCGTGCAGATCGGCCACAACGGCCACAGTAACGAGATGTACCGGATTTCCTTCGACGGGAGCATCATCGATGAAAAACTGTTCGCGGTGATCGGCGGCAAGTCCGAGGCCGTCCAGGCGGTCTTAAAGGAAAAGGTGAGGGAGCAGCTGCCAGATTTGAAAACAGCGTTGGGTCTGTGTATTGGGACGCTTGAACAGACGGGAAATCAGAAACTGTCACTCGAAAATATGGAGGTGGCTGTGCTGGACCGCACGAGGGATAACCGGAAGTTCCGGCGGTATACTCCGATCGAAACCAAGCAACTCCTTTCCTAAGGCGCTTCGAGGGTAAATCACGGGCTTCTGTTGAAGAAGCGCCATCTGCCGTGTATTCTGTTTTCATTCCCTATGATATCCCCCGGCCCCATGAAACAACGGATCTTTGGCCTGGAGAACGAGTACGGGCTGATCTTCTCTCCGAACGGGCGGATCTATCTGCCTATGGAGAAGGTGCTGGGTTATATTTTCGAAGGGCTCATTCCAAACAGTTGGCCTTCCAATGCCTTCCTGGTGAACGGAGCCAGATTCTATCAAGACACCGGGTGTCATCCTGAATACTCCACGCCGGAGTGCGACAATATCCTTGACCTCGTCGTTCACGATAAGGCGGGTGAGCGCTTGCTGGAAGCCTGTTTGCCAGCGGCAGAGGAGCGGTTGCGGGAGGAAGGACTTTCAGGGGAAATCTACATCTTCAAGAACAACACCGATTCCCTGGGCAACACTTACGGGTGCCATGAAAATTTTCTGATGCGACGGGACGTCGATTTCTGGAAGGTGACGGAACAGTTGATCCCCTTCTTCGTGACCCGACAAATTTACAGTGGAGCGGGGAAGGTGCTGAAAGTGTCCGGGAAACCCCAGTACTTCATCTCTCAACGGGCGCAGCATATTCATGAGAAGACTTCCTCCTCGACAACCTCGTCCCGAAGCATCATCAATACGCGCGATGAGCCGCATAGCGATGCCGAGCGCTATCGGCGTCTGCACATCATTGTCGGCGATTCCAACATGTCAGAGTTGGTGACCTATCTCAAGGTCGGGACCGCCACGCTTGTCTTGTCGATGGTCGAGGAAGGATATGCCGTCCACGGGATGGAACTGGAAGACCCGGTCAAAGCGATCAGGGAAATCTCTCGCGACCCGACCGTCAAACGGAAGGTCAGGTTGGATGACGGCCGGCAGATGACCGCAGTTGAGATTCAGCGGGTTTACCTGGAAAGGGCAAAGGAGTATTTGGCCCAACAAGATCATGATCCGATTCTCGAGGATATCTGGCAGCGATGGGCGACGATTCTGGACAGGCTCGAAGATGACCCGATGCAGTTGGTGCGCGAAGTCGATTGGGTGACGAAAAGGCATCTGATCCAATCCTATATCGATAAGAAAGGATGCGGATGGGATGATCCTCGCGTATTTCTGCTCGATCTGCAATTTCATGATGTCAAACGGACGCGAGGGTTGTATTATCTGATGGAGTCTCGTGGGCTAGTCGAACGGG
>NZ_CDLUDY010000298.1:0-5077 GCF_975968855.1 Petrachloros mirabilis | reverse complement strand
CCCGCGCTCAGGGAAAATGATCCGTCGGTTCTAGTCATATTCCTCCCGCCTAACTCGAGAAATCTGGTCCCCAATGAGTCTTCCGCCTTAAGCCGCAGGCTTGGGATGGTAGGCTTCCCTGAGAGATCCCGATACTCAAACAACGTCGGTGAACCGGTGTTGCCGCTCAGTGTCTGTGATCCAGCTTCCACTTCTCCTTCCAGCCGGAACGGCAACGTTTCCTTCCAGTGTGGAAACGGCCCGCTTTCCTCACCGCGGACCTTCCCGACCCCGCACAAGGTTGTCAATGCGATGATACCGGCCATCCCTATGAGAAGGCTCTTCACTGGATGACGGTGCGAGATGATCTCTTCGGTCTCTGCATCGCCATCAGCGTGTGAAGGCAAAGCCCGAAGGATGGTTGGAGCCGTGGATATTGACATGGCAAGACAGGCATGCGCGGCCGAGCATCCGCCGGTCGGCCAAGCCGCCCGGCAACCCGAATGCAGTGGACGGATGCCCCGCTTCATTATGGCATTGTTGACAGAGCCGCGGCGGCCGTATGCGCAGAAGCCGCGGATTGTTACTACCATGAGCCACGTGACACGTGGTGCAATTCTCCCGGACCGGCGGGTGTTCATATAGAAATGGTCCTCTGCGATCGGCGTGGCACCGATAGCAGTTTTCGTTCACGCTGTTTTCCTGAATGAGGGATTCCGTCAGCGAGCCGTGGACATTGTGGCAATCGGCGCATTGCATCTTGCCCTCACGAACCGGCATATGCGCCCAGTTGAATGCCATTGCAGTCTTGAGGGCATGACACTGACTGCACAGTTGCAGCTGAGAGGGTGCTTTCAGATTGGCATGTCTGGTTTGGGCGTTGTGTACCGAATGGCAGGAAACGCACGAGATATCCCGCAGCTCATGAGCGCTCCCTTGCCAGAAGAGGCGCCGCCCTTTCGTATGACACTGCAGGCAGACGGCATTCTGGCTCACAGCGGACCGCGGAGAGTTCTGGCCGAATGAGATAATCGCAGAACGGTCGGCATAGTCCTGAAGGTGTAGGCTCCCAGGCCCATGACAGGCTTCGCAGCCATGGCGCTGCAGATCCGTGCGAGCCACCGACGTGAGCAGAATCTTCCCGTGCAGGGTGGATTCCATTCTTTGTTGATGCTCGGCATGGCATTCAAGGCAGGTTTGAGTTCCGAGGTAGGCGGCATCCTTGATTGTAGGGGGTACAACCGATTCGCTGAGCCGCTGGTCAAGCGAGCAATGCCATAGGACCGAAGCAAGGAGAATGCTGGCAAGTCCGCTCAGCCTGATCCATCTGTGTCTGTGCTGGCCTAGCTCTTCCCGCACCTAAGCCCTCCCGTAGCATCTTCAGGAGATCATGTTATCGATAAGAAGTGGCCGCCATCTTCTTGAAAAAGCCTCGATTGGTCAAGTCGATATCGACCGGAGGAAATATATGCCAGAGGGCGGCGTTTAATCTTTGACAAATTAGAGCAATTTGCTTCGGCATTCCATGGTCTCGATGTAGCATGGGGACATGATGAAACACACACTCACAGTTGCGCTGTTGACCCTCGCGTTTGCCGTCAATGGAGTCCCGAACTCGTGGGCGGACTTTAAGGCCCGAGTTGTTACGGTTCATGAAGGCGATAAGGTGACGATTCTTCATGGCGGGCGAACGGAAAAGATCTTCTTGAAAGATGTCGATTGCCCGGACCTTCAACAGCCTTATGGTATGCAAGCCAAACGGACGACGGCTGCCTATATCGCGAATCGCATCGTGACGGTGCGGGGTGTTCAGCGAGACGTTAAAGGACGGACGACGGCCGAGATTCTTCTCCTGGACGGCCGCAACGTTGCCCATGAATTGGTCAAGGAAGGATTGGCATGGGCTAGAAAAGATACTGCGGGTGGGAGAAAGCTCGCTGATGTCGAGCGGCTCATACGCGCGGAACGAAAAGGGCTCTGGTCAGATCCCAATCCCGTGCCTCCGTGGAAATGGAAATTAAAGGGAAAAGTCAAACGCTGATCTCCCTAGTGGGGGAGCTCATTTCGTCCTCGGATTCTGCAGTCACCACATATCGCAAAGGCCCTCCTGCACCAATAGCATCAAAGGGATAGCACGTCACAAGGATAAGCCGGTTTCCTCCAGGCTCGAGCCTAATGGAAGTCTTCCGAGAATCGACGATCTGGATATCCTGAATCAAGTAACGCCGACTCTTCCCACCAGCTGATTCGATGACGATCTCGTCATGTCGCGTGAGCCCTCTGAGAAGCCGAAAATGCGTATCACGATGACCTGTGAGTATTGTCGTCCCGCTCGATCCAGGGAACGCGCTCGATTCGGCATAGCCTGGCCCAAAGGCCAATGTGCGACCATAGGCGCCGTTTAAGACGATCAGGTCGATATGTTTGCCCGGTACGGTCATCCTGGCAACTGGCCAGGTATCAGCCCAGGGCCAGGGTTTCACATCGGTTTCACCTGAAAGGGTGCGGGACCAGGCCCGCTGCAGAAGAACCTGCGCGAGCCTCGCCTTTGCATAGATCCACGATCCTTCCCCAATCTGCCACAGTCCGATAGTGAGGAGGCAGGTTGTCAGCACGGTCAGCGTACGGCAATTAGGCCTGATCTGGTTCATGCGATGCACTTTCTATAGCTCCACACCAACCACGATATCGCGAGCGCTGCCAACCCAACGAGCAGTTGCAGCTGCCCGCTCGTGGCCGTCTTGGGAAGACCGAATATGGCCTGGTAGTCCTGCCCCTCCGGCAGGTTCGTTTTTAGCGCATGGCTCATCAATGATTTGTCTGTCGGCCGGATTGGTTCGATATCAACTGCGACGAGGCTCGTGTACTTGCTGACCAGGTGGTGTGCCAGCGCCACATTGAGCACGGTTTGTCTGACGGCAACATCGTCTTGCCCATGCTTCTGTTGATCCATCAGTGCTGCGATTTTCTGGCGGGCCCAGTACACGGAGACACCATCTCGTTCATGGTTGGTTCGCAGATCCAATGTCCTCGACCATGGCGAAGAACCGATTGAGCCGACAATCGTCACGTGGTCAATTGCGGTAGGGGATCTCATGGCGACGACGATCGGTTCTCCATCGTAGAGATCCGGAACTTTTCCCGGGAACATCTCCGTCTCGGCGGAGAGCCCGTCGATACGGATATCCGTCAACACCGGTCGTTCGAGTTTGCGGAAGATGGCATCCATCTGTTCCTTCACTTCGCTGGTGCTGCCGATGTGCGTAAACGTCCCGCGGCCGAATTCCGCCGCCTTACGCATGAAGTGGCTGTTCGGTGCCGATCCAATGCCGACCGTGAAGAGTCGGCCGGTTCCCAAGTGGTCGCGGATTGCGTCGAACAAATCGTTCTCTTTGCCGACCTGCCCGTCCGTCAAAAACAGGATCTGCCGGAGGTGGGAGAGAGGCGCCGCTCCCTTCAGCGCCATCTTGAGGGCCGGGAGAATCTCCGTGCCGCCATTGGCCTGGAGCCGTTCGACGTAATGGATCGCCCGTTTGAGATTGCCCGGCGTCACTGGCTTGGGTTCTAAAAAGAGCACGTGCGTGACGCTGTTGAACTGGATGATGTTGAACCGGTCCTGTGCCGTCAATCGGTTCAAGGCGAGTAACAAGGCCGCTCTGGCCTGTTCGATCGATGTGCCGGCCATGGAGCCTGACGTATCGAGGACAAAAATCGCTTCGCGGGGAACCTGAGTCAATGGCTGATCCGAGGAAGGAGGTGTAACCATCAGGAGAGCATAGGCATGGTCTCCCTCGAACTGACGGTAGATGGTGGCCGTTGGTGCCTGACTCGCTGCCGGCGTCCATTTCAACTGAAAGTCGCGATTGGCTGGTACGTGATCGGCCTTCAGTGTGATGTGTTTGCGGCCGTCCGGTTCCGCGATCGTCAGGATCTCGTGGTAAGAGGATTCCACGTTGCCGATGGGAAAACCGGCAGCCAGGTCGATGGACAGGCTGACCGAGTTGATCAGCCCATGATCTGGATGACGCACCGGAGGGGTGATGCGAGAAGCGTCTGGAACATGATCCGTATTGAGCGACCAGCCCTGACCAGGCGGCTGATCTTCGATCACGAGAGGAGTCCCCGGGATGTAGCGAGGCCCGACGACCATGGGGAACCGGAGTGAAAACGTTCCGTGATCGTACGCCACCGTTTCCTGATACTCGATCTCGACGGTGATGCGGTCGCCCGGTGCGATATTGGCAACGGAGGTGGTAAAAATATTCGGCCGTTCCTGCTCGACGAGGCTCGCGCGCTTCCCTTCCTGTTTGGCCTGCTCGTAGACCTTCTTCGCCTCGGCCCGTTCCTTGATCTCGCCGACGATGGTCCGTTCACCGACCTTCATGCGCAGATGATCGACTGCCGCAGTGTCCGGCAAGGGGAAAACATAGACCCCTTCGGCCCAGTCGTCCTTCTCGCGGCTCGGATTCATGAATTCTTGGGTGAGCGTTGTTCTTGCGATGATGCCGGTTACGGAAATCTTGACGTCCGTCTTCAGCATCGGCGCGGGACGGTACCGGCCTGCTTGGGTTGTCCTAAAGAGCAGGCTGCCCTGTGTCACGTCCTTCAGGGCCATGGTCTCTTCCGGGATCGTCGGCTCTGCCCCGTAGGCCAGAAGAATGGGGAGTCCGCCACTCCAGGAGAGGAGAACGATGAGAAGGGTGATCCAAAGCAGGCATCCGGGAGGCATAGTGTGTCGTGCTATCGTCATGCGGTCCTCGTTTCGTGGGGTGTGGAACATGGAGTGACTCCTGTCCGAGCTGGCTCCCGCACGGCTGGAGCCGTGCAGGAGCAGAACGCCTGAATGCTAGCTGCCGGATGTTGGGTCGAAAGTGGTGATGGTCTTCGGCCCTTCCGGCTCCGAGGCACTGGCGGAGGGAATGAGGCTGTCAACGACGGAGTTGGCGTCGTCGGTCTGTGTTGCTGGTTCGACGGAGGCCTGGGTCGTCTCAGCCTCAGAAGGCGTGTCGATGGTCGGGATTACCTCAGCGATTGGGGCTGGGGCTTCCACGACCGGTTCGACCATGTGTTCCTGACCGATCGTACGGATCTCAAGGTG
>NZ_CDLUDY010000297.1:0-6172 GCF_975968855.1 Petrachloros mirabilis | reverse complement strand
GCGGAACACCGGAACATCTGTTGCGCCGCCCGATTGAACAACAGAATACGCTGATCGCTGTCGATCGTTACCACCGCATCCATCGCCGACTCGATAAAACTTTCCAAACGCAAACGGTGCATCAGCAGCTCGCGCGCCGTTTGCGCCTCGCGATGAACAGCCCCAACCGTACTCGCCTCAGCTAGCTCACGGGCAGCCACTGCCGATTCGCGATGGGATTCTGCATGGGCTCGCGCCGTTTCCGTCTCAACGAGTCGTTTGGCCACACTCTTTTGCCGAACGATCAACCACGCGACTCCCCATAAAACAAGGATGCCGAGACCCCGATTGAATACGGCGATCATGGGATCGATAGCATGATGGAAATACCCGCCGACGGTCATCAGCACCGTCACAACGGCAACTAGATGATAAGAGTCGTGTACGCGATTAGAGTAAAGGGTAAGGGCGATGGGGAAGAAATACAGAACCCAATCCGCCCATTGAAGCGGGGTGAGCAAATCGAGCAAAAAAATACCAATGATGAGAGCCAGGATAGCCCAGAGCCTAAAACGCATGGCAAGACTGCTGGAGGCCTTCACGAGATCGCTCCCGGCCTGAGCCGATCCATCAGGAGGCGGTTAGTCTTCTACCTGAGGTTTACCTTCAATTTCGGCGAGCTTACGATACAGCGTTTTGCGGTCGATGCCAAGCGCATGTGCCGCCTGGTACTTGTTGCCTCCGGTTTTTTCCAGGATCTTCTTAATGTATTCTTTTTCGATTGCGTGCAACGGCAACGTCTTCTCCGCAGCCTCATCCAGCACGCGCCGATCACCGCGAGCTCCTTGCACAGCTGTAGGCAGATCATCGGGCGTGATTTTCTCCCCCCGGCTGAGCGTGACCGCTCGTTCGATGACGTTTTCCAACTCCCGGACATTCCCCGGCCAGCCATAATCCATCAACATCGCCAAGGCGGCTTCACTGACGCCCTTGACATCTTTGCCGCGCACTTCCCCGCATTTCTTCAAAAAGGCCTCGACCAGCAAAGGAATATCCTCACGCCGGTCGCGCAAGGGGGGCAATTTCAATTCGATGACATTGAGTCGGTAATAGAGATCGTCTCTGAACCGTTTAGCCTTCACTTCCTCCCCAAGATTCAGATTTGTAGCAGCGATGATGCGAACATCAATGGGAATGGATTTGTTTGCGCCGACCCGCCTGATTTCTTTCTCCTGGATTGCGCGCAACAACTTCGCTTGCAGCATCAGTGGTAGTTCGCTGATTTCGTCGAGAAAGAGGGTCCCCTTCTGCGCCTCTTCAAAGAGGCCTCGCTTATCCAGCTTGGCATCGGTAAAAGCTCCGCGCATATGTCCGAACAATTCGCTTTCCAAGAGTTGCTCAGGGATCGCCGCGCAATTGACGGGAACGAACGGCGCATCTTTTCGATCGCTGTTGAAGTGGATGGCCTTGGCTACCAGTTCCTTGCCCGTTCCACTCTCCCCGCTGATGAGGACATTCGTCGGACTGTCGGCGACCCGTTTGATCAGATCGAAAACCGCCTGCATCGGCTTGCTCTTCCCCAGAATCTGGTGAAAGCTGTATTCCTTATGTACCTCTTTTCGAAGCCGACTGACTTCCCGCCTGAGCGACGCTTCCCGGACAACACGCTCGATAACCCGAATCAATTCCTCCTTCTTAACCGGTTTGGTCAAATAATCGCAGGCGCCATGCTTCATAGCCTCAACGGCGGTTTCGACCGAACCGAACGCCGTCATGAGAATAACATTGATATCGGGATGGATACGCTTAATCTCGGCGAGTAATTCAAGCCCTGGCATACCCTTCATCCGAAGATCGGTCAGCACGACCGCATAGTCTTCTTCTGCCAAGGTCTTTAACGCTTCCGCCCCGCTTCCCGCCGTTGTGACCTGATGGCCACGATCTTTAAGCATGTCAAAGACCAACTCTCGCATGTCGGCGTCATCGTCGACCACGAGAATCGCGCCCCATTGCTCCGTCATGTCCGACTCCTTGCCTCTCGTTGTCCAGAGGCTACGAATTCTGATCGGGCAGACCAGCCTTGCCCCTTCTTGCTACAGTTCCTCTACGCAAGTGACCTGAAATGCAACAGATAAGGCTTCAAATAGAAGCTCGAGCCAGCAATGATATAGCACTCTGCAAGCGAGGGACCAGAAGATGTCAAAGGAAGGTGACGAACACAAGGCCCAGGCCGTTACTTCAAGTCTGGGCCTTGATTGGCGATTTAGTGTTACAACAGAGCGTCAGGAGGGGTCTTGAGCAGTTTAGCAAACCGACTTTTGTCGATAGCCTTTTCGTGCGCTTCCTCGGGAGAAATCCACTTCTTGTTGAGCAAATCTTGAATCGCGTCGTCCAAGGTCTGCATGCCAATTGCTTTCCCCGTCTGCATGATGGAGGCAATCTGAAACGTCTTGGCATCACGGATCAGGTTCGCTACCGCTGAGTTGCAAACAAGAATTTCGAGCGCGGCACAACGGCCCTTTTGGTCGACCCGCTTGAAGAGATTTTGCGCTACCACGACCCGAAGCGCCGTCGAGAGTGTGTTTCGAATCTGCGCTTGCTCTTGATGGGGAAATACTTCGATCACTCGATCAACTGTCTTAGCCGCATTCTCAGTATGCAGTGTTCCGAACACCAGGTGACCCGTTGCCGCCGCCTCCACGGCCAAACGGATCGTTTCAAGGTCCCGCATCTCTCCCACGAGAATGATGTCCGGATCTTCTCGCAATGCTCCCCGAAGTGCGGCGGCAAATGACTGCGTATGCACGCCAACTTCCCGATGGTTAACAATACACCCCTGGCTTTGATGAACGAATTCGACCGGATCTTCCACGGTCAGAATGTGGTCCCTGCGATTCTTGTTCGCATAGTCAATCATCGCGGCGAGCGTCGTTGATTTCCCGCTTCCGGTCGGACCCGTCACCAAGACCAGGCCCTTCTTGAGCATCGCCGCCTTGGTTAAGATCGGCGGCAAGCCGAGTTCCTCGGCGGTTAGCACCTTGCTGGGAATTTTCCTGAAGACCGCGGCGCACCCGAATTTCTGATTGAACAGGTTGGCGCGGAATCTGGCGAGACCGGGAATCTCATACCCGAAATCGACGTCGCCTGTTGCTTCGAACTGATCTTTCTTGGCCATCGGCGTGATCTCGTAAAGGAGCTGCTTGAGTTCTTCGTGATCGAGAGTGCCCTGGCTCCCCACCCGCTCCAGGTCGCCGTTCACCCGCATGACCGGTTGTTGCCCCGATACGAGATGCAAGTCCGACGCACCGAAATCCGCCATCAATCTGAAAAAGTCGTCGATCTTCGCCATGTGATCCTCCCGCCGCGCCCTGTGGAATGCCAGCCTCAGCGGGAGTATAGATGAGAAGGGAAGAGTAGCAAGAAAAACGCACGAAACCGCACCGTATCGAGAGTTGAGTGGCAGACGGATAAGCTGGCGGAGTGATCAGTTGAGAAAGTGTTTACGACGACGATGTCTGTGAAATGAAGTCTGGGTGAGTTAGGCCTATTTTACTTTTGAGAAGTCTGCATTGATACGAACTTCTTTGCCGTCCATGAGGTTGATCACGAATACCGACTGGGCATTGGGGTCGAACTTTTCATAGGCAAAGACCGCGGTGAAGCGAGAACGGTATGTCGGTCCGTCGCCTTCGTTCTTGCGGCCCCGTTCTGATTTCCCAATGTCGATGGCTTTCACCCGTTTGCTCCCCTGCTGCAGTTCGATCACTGCCCCTTCGGCAAAGTACTCATCGTCGCCGCAGAGCTGTACTTCCACTTCCATGTTGGGCATGTCGATGACTTTCTTGATGAATTCTTCTGGCATGCGGATTTCCGTCTTCCGCTTTTTGGATTCAGACGCTTCCTGTCTGCCGAACGCCTCAAGACGATACCGCTTCGTACGGAGCACAGCACTTGCCCCGCAGGGGTCTTTTTCGGGGTCTGCACCGACACGCGTCGCTATCGAAGCCTGCTGAAGGACTTTCTTCACGTCTTCAGGCGTGTTGGCCTTATCCATAGGAAGGCGTCCTGCTTCAAGGGCTTTTCGGGCATCCTCCATCGAGAGATTCACATCGATGGCGAAGGCCTGACCGGTTCCCAGAGTCAATAACAATCCCATGCCAACCAGGCCACAAAGGCTTGTGCAACCTCGAACAACCATTATGACACCCTCCGTGAAAAATCGACGAATGAATGGCGGCATTGTACGCAATGCCTCGCTCGTATTGCAACGAGCCCGCTCTCATGACGGGGAGGTACAGCTGAACCGCGACCACGTTCCGTATGTTCTCGCCCTGTAGAGTTCTTCCACATCGACGGAGAGTTTCACCCCAGCTTTCATCAGAAGCATGGCAACCAGCCGGAGGGGAAACCCGACCACAGTCAAGTAATCTCCTTCGACCTGTTCGATCAACTCACAACCAGGCCCCTGAATCGAATAGGCCCCTGCTTTTCCCAAACTGTCGCCGGTGGCCAAGTATCGTTCATGTGCCGCTGAATCGAACGGTTTCATACGGACCAGAGCAGTGGCACGGGCTGTCATGTCGAGGTGGCGCTCCAGGCAAGTGATCGTCACAGCTGTAAGGACCTGATGGGCCCGTCCCGCCATGCGCCGGAGCATCGAACGCGCTTCGGTTAAATCCTCCGGTTTGCCCAGCACTTCACCATCCAAATCGATCAATGTGTCGCTGCCCAGTACAACGGCTTCTCGATCTTCCTTTGCAATGGAATGTGCTTTTTCTTGTGCGAAATGGTCAACCATTTCTTCGGCTGACCGGCCTGGAGCAAGCTGTTCTTCAAAAACGGGACTGCGGGGTTCAAAAGGAACGCCGAGCAGTGCGAGGAGCTCTCTGCGGCGCGGCGATGTCGAGGCGAGGACTATCCGCATCTGGAAGCCAAAGCCGGGATCTCGTCGGCACCGCCCGCGGCAGGCAGGTGAACACCTCGCTCCACATCGACAATTCGACTCGCATGGTAGTCGACCAGAACCGATTCGACATCGGCAGCAGACGACACTTGAAACATCTTTGCTCGAAGCGCGGCGGCATGGGGGAACCCCTTGCAATACCACCCAAGATGTTTTCGCATGCGTTTGAATTGCCGTCGTCCTGCATGCGACTCGAATTGTCTGGCATGTTTCAAGAGAACGGCGAACCGTTCTGAGGGGGTGGGCACCCAAGGATGAGGACCGTTCGCATCTTGCATCCCGAGCGCTTGCCGAGCCTGGTGATTCTCACGGAAAAACCACGGTGCGCCCAACACCGCCCGACCGACCAAGACTCCGTCGACGCCCGTTTCGCGTACTCGTCGAACGACCTCTTGCAAGCTTTGGACATCGCCGTTGCCAAACAGCATCGTTCCGCTTCCCCGCACAATCTCTGCGGCCCGCGCGATGGCAGACCAGTCCGCTTCACCTCGATACATCTGCTGCAGTGTTCGACCGTGGAGGGAAATGACCGCCGGCGATTCTTCCAGCAGGTGTTCGATCCAGCGATCGACGATGACTTGGTCGTAGCCAAGACGAGTCTTCACGGAAAGCGGTATGCGGGCACGAACGGACGGCGTGGCCCTCCCGAATTGTTCGTTCATGAAACTAATGGCGGCCGCTCGAGCCGGCTTGATGCCGGCCCCTTCAAGCGATTGCCCGTTCGCCCAATCAATGATCCCCTGTTTCGCCGAGCGTATAATCTCATGGGCTAATTGGGGTGTTCTAATCAACCCGGCCCCTGATCCGGACGAGGCCACACTCCGCGATGGGCAGCCCATGTTGATGTCCAGCCCGTCGAATCCCAATTCGCAAACCACGTGCGCCGCCTGATAAAAAAGATCGGGGTCCTTTCCGTAGAGTTGGGCGACTATAGGCCGTTCTTCCTCGTGATAGATCAGCGAATCGAGGAGAAATTCAGGCCCGCGACAGACATCGTGAACGTGAGTGAACTCCGTGAATGTGACGTCCGGCTTGCCCTCCTGCGCCACTATCAATCGGAATGTCGCGTCGGTCACCCCGTCCATAGGCGAGAGGCCGATCACGGGTTTAAGAAGGTTCCTCCACCAACTCATTTGGCTGGCTCCATGGCTACACGGACCGCATCGTTCGCCTCCGCATAACCCAGCTGAAGTAATTGCGCTTCTTCTTTTGCCTTCGCCAAGAGTTGCG
>NZ_CDLUDY010000296.1:0-3835 GCF_975968855.1 Petrachloros mirabilis | reverse complement strand
GCGGAGCCGACGTCGGGCAGGTGTTAAGCCCTAGCAATGCCCAAAGAGGACAATACCCGATCGCTCCTGTCACCAATGCGATTGTTCCCAAGACCAACACCACCGCCGTAATCTCTGCGCCTAGCCCCGCGAAAGCTCCGAGGCCTATGAATGCGATGCCGACCACAATACGAATCGGCCTTTCGATACCACCGACATTGCACGTCATGCTCCACCTCCCTGTTAAATGCCTTTGTTATTGTTAGGCAAGAACGAGTGGAAAGATTCAGGTCTGAAACGATTTCGCCTAGGGACGAGGCATGGCTCCGCTTCGTCCGTCCAACGTGCGAATATAAGCGATGACTTCATTGATCTCATCATCGGAAAGCGCGTATTGCCACGTTCCCATCGCAGTATTTTTCCTTCCATCGTGAATTGATTTGAAAAGCCCTGCATCCAACTTATCCTGGACTGCAGGGCTTGTGAGATCAGCAGGAGGGGGATTGAGTTGGACTGCCGCCGCCCCTCGACCATCAATCCCGTGGCAGCGCAGACATAGCTGCGAATAGATGTTCTTCCCCTTCTTCAAATCACCGGTTATCGCCGGAGAAGCTGACATCGCCTCCGCAAGAAAGAGCCCGAGAATAACGGCACCCAACACACGACCGCCGGACCGCGTCATCAACGCACCTCACTGTTAAGAGAACCGCCTTTGCTTGCCACTGACACTCTGCGAAGGCCATGCCCGAGAACGGCCTAGCTCGGGTGAACATAAGAAGGTCTTTATATCAACTAGTTGGAACATCGTCATCTCGCATGTGCGAAGAAATGAGCCAACAACTCTTACAGGACTGTGGCGGCACGCTACGGTACCCCGCTTTGTCCGGTGTCTACGGATGATCCATGAGGCTCCAGGACGCGGCAAAAATCACCCGGTGTTGCTTTGCAGCCAGTCCCAAGGAGTCGACGGGATCGTTGAACTTCCTGAAGAACCTGACCAACACCTAGGACCTTTAAATAATACTCCTGGAGCAGCCAAGAACACACCCTTCCGGGAGAGTCACTTGGCGTACGTATCGCATCAGCAGAATACGGAGGCCGGATTGAAAGAAAGGCGAACCTCCTTTTGACGTGCCAGGAACGCACGTGTTAGAGTGACCTACTATTACCAATATAAGCAAGAGCCACATCTTCTCCTCGCGCTTCCGCACTCCTGTTCATTGTTCTGCGCGATCGATTTCGTACTTGGCGTCGCTCATAATACCCTCAGGGTATTGGAGCAGCACATCGGCTGTTTTTCATGTTCCGAGAGGCTTCGAATGCCTTCGGCGTTTCCGAATCCACAAAGGGAGTAAACTCATGGGGATCTCGACTGTGTGGAAGAGCACCAAAGCAGGAAAGAAAAAGACTAGACCGGCCTACAAACCGAAAATCCGTTGGGAATTGCTGGGATTGTCCGATCCGGAAGCCACCGAATCGACACTCTCGATCGAATCGATTCGAAAAGAGGTGTCTTCACTCGCCAGCAGGGGATTCGGGCAGGGTACACGTTCCCGGTCCACGGTACAGGAAACATCCGGCCGCAAGGGGACTCGTCAAACCGGCGGTAGGTCGATGGGGAGCCGCGGTGCGACCAAATAGCACTCGTGTACAGGAGTTATTAACCGGACACGACTTTACTGGTTGTTTTATCAACCAAGGAGGGCACCATAGGACGCGTAGGGAAAACAACTCTGGCCAAGCGAGACCGTGAAAAAGCACTGCAGATGAATCGGAAAGAAAAAGAGGCGAAGCGCGCCCTTCGTAAGGCTGAGAAGAACGCGCGCGGCGATCGGCCCAGCGGCGAAGACCCCGATTTGGAAGGACTTCGCTGGGGGCCACAGGAACCGCTCTACTGAACGGGCCGTTGGAACTTGCGAACATCCATGAAACCAAGGCACAGGCCGCTAACGGGCGGGCGCGAAGCAATCCGCTGGAAGCGCGGCACGAAGACGATCCGTCACAAAGCGACGGTAATCGGAGTTCTCTTTGAGCATTAATACCACCCCATCCTCATCGGTGAGGACGAGCAGTGTTTCTTCGGTGACAAGCATCCGATCCTGATCGCCCACATTGACCCGGTACTGTGTCTTCCCATCTGGATTGCGCGCCGGACCAACCACCAGTTCCGTCAATCCATCGACGACACCCTCTTGGCCTCCTTCACGAAAGCGAACTTTCGTTCCGTTAGGAATTCTCACCCACGTACTCGCCTTTTTCACCGCTGTTATCTGGTCCTGTGCCATGGCGTTTCTCTCCCTACAACGTGAATCTGATAATGGGTTCCTTCGCGACCACGACGACGATTACACGAAATTTATTGCAGCGGACGGACATGGCGTCGATTCCTCATTGTCGAGATTCGTCCTTCCGATGCGCGCGCTGCCCCGTTCAACCCTCTCAAGCCTGAACATCCGAACGTCGGCCGGTGACTCCCCGGTGCGATCGGTACAGCCTGTCCCAACAACTGCTCGATTGCCTTGAGTTGCCGAGGATCTTCCTCCGTCACAAAACTGGTTGCCCGACCGGTGGTTTTCATTCGCGCCGTCCGACCGATCCGATGGACGTAGTCCTCCGGCACGATAGGAAGATCGTAATTGATGACATGACCGATATTGGCCACGTCAATGCCTCTTGAGGCAATATCGGTCGCAACCAGCACCTTGAACCTTCCCCGTTTGAACCCATCCAAAGCGGCGCGCCGTTGCGACAAGCTCCGATCCCCGTGGAGCACGGCCACCTTATGTCCCGCTCGACCCAACACCCGCCCTACCTGGTCCGCGCGATGTTTCGTGCGGGTAAAGACCAGTACAGTCTCCTCCTCAGCACGGAGGAGCGAGAGGAGCAAATCTCCTTTGTTGTGATGCGTCGTATAGTGAAGTGCTTGAGTGACGCCATCCGCCGTCGTTGCCGACGGCGTTACCATGATACGCACCGGATCGTTGACGCTCGCTTGGAGTAAGCGTGACAGGTCCGGAGGCAACGTAGCGGAGAAGAGCAAGGTCTGCCGTTCATCCGGCAGCGCATCCAAGATTTGATTGATCTGGGGAGCGAATCCCATGTCCAGCATCCGATCCGCTTCGTCAAGGACGAGCATCTTGATCACCGCCAAGTTGACGGTGCCGTTCCACATATGATCGAGCAACCGCCCGGGCGTGGCCACGAGGATATCCGGTCTCTGCCGGAGTCCCCGCACTTGCGCCATCATGTCCGCCCCCCCCACCAGCAATGTTGCAGCTATAACGCGGTGCCGTCCAAGCTTATCGATTGTCGCAACAATCTGGGAGGCCAGTTCCCTGGTCGGAGCCAGAATCAATACCGACGGATCTCCCTTCGGCAATGCAGCCAGCCGATCGATGATCGGAATGACGAAGGCCGCTGTCTTGCCCGTTCCGGTCTGCGCACAGCCGATGACATCTCGACCGGTCAAAGCCGGAGGGATCGCTTTCGCTTGAATGGGAGTCGGGGAATGGAGGCCGGCCTTGGTCAAATCCCGAAGTATCGCTTCGGACAAGCCAAGCTCATGAAAACCGATACACTCAGAGGTATCCACAACAAGAATCCTTTCAGTATGATCGCATGATGACAAGCTCAGAGAACCGAGGGGAGACACAACCGGGAAGGATGCAACTCCAAACTGGACCTGGTCGCGATGCGATCGCGAAGTCCGCTAGACTGAGCACATCTCCGGGCCGGACTTACTACGAGGTGATGTGTACCTGCACCTTACAGGACGCCTCCCCTGCCGTCAATGCTTTCCCATCCTCTACCGAAAGCCTGAGTTTGCTGAAATGGTGTCCTGTTCGCTATTTGAGTC
>NZ_CDLUDY010000295.1:0-4183 GCF_975968855.1 Petrachloros mirabilis | reverse complement strand
TTCCGATCGATGACGTTATCGAGAAAACGGACCCCTAATGCGATCGTCCCGGCCAAGCGCTCATAATCGATAGTTGACTGTAGCCGGGTTGAGAGCAAGAACTTGGCAACATTGATTGATCCCAAGGTGCAGGATTCATAGGGGAGGAGAGGCTGTTCACCGCAAGGATTCGTGGCCTCGATGTCCCCCAATTTCGGCGTAGGGTTCGCGTCGTTGATTTTGTCCAAGAAAATGAGACCCGGTTCTCCCGTATCCCAGGCACCTTCGACAATTCGATCGAACACCAATTGAGCGGAGAGGCGCGTCGTTGCCTTTCCTGTTCGCGGGTTCACAAGCGCGTACCGCTGTCCCCGTTCAAGCGCGCGCATGAAACTCCCCGTCACGCCGACCGACAGGTTGAAGTTGGTCATTTCCGTCGGATCCCGCTTGAGCGACACGAAGTCCAAAATATCAGGATGGTCTATTCGAAGAATCCCCATGTTGGCGCCGCGCCTCGTTCCCCCTTGTTTGATTACATCAGTGGTGAGATTGAAAATCCTCATGAAGGAGACGGGACCTGACGCCACTCCGCTCGTCGATGCGACGAAATCGTTCTTGGGGCGAAGCCGGCTGAATGAAAAACCTGTTCCTCCTCCTGACTGGTGAATGAGCGCCTGTTGTTTGACAGCATCGAGTATGGAAGCGAGCGAATCCTCAACAGGCAGTACAAAGCAGGCCGCCAGCTGTTGCAGAGGGCGGCCTGCATTCATGATTGTGGGTGAATTGGGAAGAAACTCCAGCCGCGCCATGGAATCATAAAATCTCTGGGCGGCTTCGGGGAGACGAGTGCGGGCGGGGTACCGTTGCTCGGCTCGAGCAATATCCGTGGCGATTCGCCAGAACAGTTGCGAAGCGTTCTCGGTGACCCGTCCTTTTCGATTTTTGGCTAGGTAGCGCCTGCGCAGGACTATTTTCGCAGCCGGCGAGAGTGTGGCGATGTGAGACGCTCCCTGTGAAGTCAGGTTAACCGAAGATCGGAGTCCCATCACCCCATTATAATCTCCAACGTGCTGTTTGACGATATCCATTCAGCAGGACGGTAGACTTGAATCTCGTTCCTTGCGGGACGCAAAATGCACTCTTGGAGGAAGATAAAAGATGAAGTCGTATCGTGAGGAACTCTGGTTTGAGACGAAGGCGCGTCGTGCCTATTTAAATATCACACCGCAGATCGAACTGATCGTCAAGAAGAGCGGAGTGATAGAAGGGGTGGTTTTGGTCAATGCTATGCACATTACGGCGAGTGTCTACATCAACGATGACGAGCCGGGCTTGATTGAAGACTACGACAAATTCTTGGAGCGGATCGCTCCGCACGAGGCTGCCTATAGACACAACGAGACGGGTGAAGATAACGGGGATGCACATATCAAGCGGCAGGTGATGGGTCGTGAGGTCGTGGTGGCGATCACAGACGGGAAACTGGATTTTGGACCGTGGGAACAGATTTTCTACGGTGAATTCGACGGTCGGAGACGGAAACGGGTTTTGGTCAAGGTTATCGGAGAGTGATCGAGCCGTTCACCTCATTGTTCCGGAGGTGCGAGGCTGTTCGGTTGCCGTGAGCGCTTGCTCCTCCGGGAAAAGTTTGGCAACATGGGTGTCGGTGCGTGTCTCTCAGGTAGCAGGAGTATGCGATGCAAAGTTGGTCTCGTCCCGATCCACTCACCAGAGATCTCATCCATCTGATCAATGCGAGGCGTCACGACCACGGCGATACCGATGCAGCTATCGATACGCTTCAGGCGTTTCTCGAACAAGGTCGTGAACATGATTTGCTGACGGTGTTGGCCGCGCTCGATGAAGATATGGCCGAGTGGTTGTTCGATTTGGTGGCAGAGGCATCGTGCTCTGTTATGTTGGATGGTCCGTTGGATGAAAAACTTTCCTACGCCGTCATGGCGGCACTCGAACTCCCGCTGCAGGCCAATCTAACCCATCCGTTGAAGCTCAAAATTGATCCTGTGGCGACAGCCGATATCCTGCACCGGCATTTACGCCTCTCTTCAGGCACGGTTGTTCGTGTCGAGCCCAGACTCTTGACCGATGCGACGCTGGAAGCCTTGACCTTACAAGCGATCAACGACCATCTCAGCATGGTCGCCGATTCACAGCGTACCCGTTCAATTGCTGCACGATTGTATCCTCCGGTTGAAAACACGGCCTTTCTCTTTTTTGAGCTGATCGGGGTTCCGGATGCCAGTTTGCCGGATTCATTGGAGGATCCCCATCGCCGAGCATTGTTGGAGGGGTTGGTTGAACAATGTCCTGAACTGGCGTTGGCGCCCCACATGATCGAGGCTCCGGTCTATGCGGCCTACGCGATGTTCGATGCGCAGAATGCTGTACGACTCCATCGGTTAGCCGACGAGACTGCTGCGGTATGGCGTGATTTAGATCCACTCGTGAGGGCCAGGACGATCGTACATCTCCATACACAATGTGGAAATGGAGTCTATATGCCGGTCTGGACCGACCTGTTCGACCCTGAACTTCCGGAAGAGCATGGTCCCGTGTGGACTTCACCGGACGTGTGGGTATTTACCGCGGATTTGCCGATCGAATGGCCTGGCGAAATGCTGACGAACCGACTGCTGGCCGAAGGCTGCACGAGATTTGAAAACCACATCGTGGAAGCGCCCGAAAACTAACCATCCTGCTCCGGCCTCCTGAAGTTCCCCGTTATCTTTTCAGTCCTTTGAGGCGAGAGTGTGAAATTCGAACATTTCTCGATTTTCCCCTTTTCGTATCCTATGCTGAGTGAACGTGAATCATGAGGAGAAACATGGCTCAACGCCAGGCCGGCAGTCGCATGATGGCAGGAGTCCTTACGGCAGTGGGACTAGGAGTGGTGTGGTTGACGATTGCGGCCAGCTTGCCCACTGAACAGGAGCTTTCAGCACGGGAGCCTGTCCTCCCGCCGGAAAGAGTTTCATCGGTCGTTGCTAAGACTGCTGCTGATCCTGGGCTGGATCTCTCCATTCCAGGAGTGCCGTCAAGTCATCCCATTGAGCCTGCCATTGCCGCATCACAGAATCGATCCGGATCGGATGTCCGGTCGACCCTACACTTCGATTCTCATGCAAAACAGGTCGCCCGCCTTCGTTGCGAGGCCGAGATTGCACAGCTGTGTCCAGATTCTTTAGAAGGATCAGCCCGAATGAATTGTCTTGAACGGCGTGCAGCACAGTTGGCTGAACCCTGTCAGCAACAGCTTCACGCGCGGTTCATAAAATGGAGGGAAAACCGCAGCCGCATGTTGACGGCTTGTCAGGAGGAGGTGAAGCGCTGGTGTGTCACTGTCAAGGCGGCAGGCGGCCAGATTCTGCAATGCCTGCGGGATCACGCACAGGAGGTTTCCGACCGGTGTTATGAAACGCTTCCGAAAGGCACGGTCATGTACAAACAGTAGCGGCGCGGGTGTCCTATTCCCTTCCCTTCGTTGGTAGCATGTGAAACGTCATCGTGACGCCTGCGACTTCGATGATGTCTCCGTTCTTGATTCCCTGCTGGCCAGTCACTTCGACTCCATTCACCAAAAGCTTTTTGATTCCTTGAGAAGGGCTGATGTTATACATCCCGGCGCGACAGGTGATCAGCGCCGCTGATTTTGGTGAAAACCATCCGGTTAACCGAATCGCCGCGCCTTTCTGTGCTCCGATCAAATAAGCTGGCTTGGTCAGACAATACTCCGGGCATTCTGTCTTGCCGCTGGTGACCAGTATTTTGGCTGTTCCGGCCGGTTGAGCCCCGCCTGCTTCCCTGCCCTGCATGACCATCGTCTTTTCCATGTCACAGGCGACGAAGGCGGAGTTTGTGACTATGTCTGGTGCACTGTCTTGAAAAATAATGCGGTGTCGGCCGATGGTGATGACGTCGGCATCGTGGAGCTGGACCCGCTCGATCGACTTCCCGTTCAAGGCTGTGCCGTTCGTGCTTTTGAGGTCTTCGAGAAAGTAGACGGATTGAATCTTGACGATCTTGGCGTGATGCCCGGAAACGGTGTGGTCGTCGATCACAAGGTCGTTGTCCCCCTTCCGTCCCATAGTGAAACGATCTTGCGCGAGATTCACCACGCGGGAGCCTTGGCCATGAAGTTTGAGGATCAATTTGACGGAGTCGGCGGCGGTTTGTGTCACGATGC
>NZ_CDLUDY010000294.1:0-14435 GCF_975968855.1 Petrachloros mirabilis | reverse complement strand
TCATGGAGATTTGATGATCCTAAAAGTTCCAGGATTTGGTGTTGCGAGTCTTACGGTCGGTCATTCTAATGTGTTCATCAAGGTCAACACAATGGTGCATTTAGGGGGGAGGTACGATTAAATGATTGAAGTAGCATCATGTCGCATCACTACGCGTCGTTCCGTCGCAGCCAAACAGGGCGTTGATCAATAATGCCAAATGTTATGAATGCCAAATGTATGCCGTGCATACTCGGATTCTGTTGAACATGTTGCTAGACCATCTTTGTTAGTGTATTCATACCCTTAACTTTAAAGAGGTGATGCTGTGAAAAATGCGCTCCTGACGGGAATTACGGGGCAAGACGGTTCTTACCTGTCTGAATTCCTCCTCGAAAAAGGCTACGAAGTGTACGGAATTATCAGAAGATCCAGTTCGTTCAATACGGCACGGATCGATGCCATCTACGAAGATCCTCACGTTTTGCATCGACGTCTGCATCTTGTCTTCGGAGACTTGAATGATGCCAGTTCACTCAACCGTATAATCCGGACTGTACAGCCTGACGAGATTTACAACCTCGGAGCCCAGAGCCACGTCCGTGTCAGTTTTGATATTCCAGAGTACACGGGCGAGATCACGGGTCTCGGAACCATTCGGCTTCTTGAGGCGATTCGCGAGTCGGGCCTCCAGCCGAAGTTTTACCAGGCCTCCTCGAGTGAGATGTTCGGCAAAGTGCTTGAAGTTCCCCAGACGGAAGCCACGCCGTTTTATCCGCGAAGCCCGTACGGTGCGGCAAAGGTTTACTCCTATTGGATTACAGTCAATTATCGGGAAGCCTACAATCTGTTCGCGTGTAACGGCATCCTCTTCAACCATGAATCGCCGAGGCGGGGAGAGACTTTCGTCACGAGGAAGATCACCAAGGCCGCAGCCCGCATCAAGCTCGGGGTACAGCAGGATCTCTATCTCGGGAATTTGGAAGCCAAGCGAGACTGGGGGTATGCAGGAGATTATATTGAGGCTATGTGGATGATGCTTCAGGCCGACGAGCCCGATGATTATGTGATTGCGACGGGTGAAACGCACACCGTCCGTGAAATGCTGGAACTCGCGTTCGACCGGCTCCAGCTGAATTGGAAAAAACACGTCAAGATCGACGAAAAGTATTACCGGCCTACAGAAGTGGACCTCCTGATCGGGGACGCGGGTAAAGCCAGACGCAAATTGGGATGGGAGCCGAAAGTCAAGTTCAACGAGCTGATTGCGATGATGGTGGACGCGGACCTCAGGGCGGAACGTGAACGTCTCGAAGGCGTAAAGGGCGCGCGCTGATTATGGCTTCGTTCTGGTCGGATAAAAGGGTCGTTGTCACGGGAGGGGCAGGATTCCTAGGCTCATTCGTGGTTGAGCAACTTCGTGCCAAAGGCTGTGAGCATATCATTGTTCCTCGAAGCAAAGACTATGACCTTGTCGAGATGGCTGCCGTAAAAGCTCTATACGCCGATGCCAAGCCGGACGTGGTGATCCACCTGGCTGCGCGCGTCGGAGGTATCGGCGCGAATCAGGCGAACCCTGGTAGGTTTTTCTACGATAACTTGATGATGGGTACTCAACTTATCGAAGTAGGGCGCCAGAATGGATTGAAGAAGTTTGTGGCAACGGGAACGATCTGCGCCTATCCGAAGTTTGCCCCTATTCCATTCAAGGAAGACGATATTTGGAACGGATATCCAGAAGAAACCAACGCCCCCTATGGGCTCGCCAAGAAGATGATGCTCGTCCAGTCGCAGGCGTATCGCCAGCAGTACGGCTTCAACTCCATAGTACTCTTTCCTGTCAACCTGTATGGACCTCGTGACAATTTCGATCTTGAAACTTCTCATGTCATTCCTGCATTGATCAGAAAATGTGAGGAGGCAAAGCGCACCGACCGTTGCGATATCGTGTTGTGGGGAGACGGGACTCCTACGCGCGAGTTCTTGTATGTGGAGGATGCTGCGGAGGGCATTCTGCTGGCGGCAGAGCACTATAATGAATCGCTGCCGCTTAACTTGGGAACCGGTGAGGAAGTCACGATCAAGAATCTCGTGCTTATGATTGCAGGAGAACTCGGTTATGACGGCCACATTTCATGGGATATGACGAAACCAAATGGCCAGCCTCGCCGATGCTTGGATGTAGGCCGCATAAAACGAAAGATAGGCTTTCAAGCGAAACACTCTCTCCGCGAGGGACTCAAGAAAACCATAGAGTGGTATCGTGCGAACCGTGCCGCGCTTCGTGAGGTACATTTCTGATCCGTCCCACCGACTTGTGAACGCTTCTGCAACGTCTATCGCGGCAGGACAAACTGAGAGCGAAAAAACTCGGTAAGGCGCTTTTTTCTTTATCCGCAGGGATTTCATGTGAAAATGCCAATGAGGTGATGCTGCGGCAATTTTGAAATGCTCGGTGGTCCAGGTCTTGCTTCCACAATATTAGTTGTGAGCCTGGAGCGTGATAATCGATGCTGAAACCATTACGGCAAGACACTCATCAGTCGGCCGATGCCTCATCGGCCTCAGCTCTGTCCCCAGCAGAACGGTACGAGCGCGGGATTGCGTTGAGGAAAGCCGGACTCTTCAAGCAGTCTATCCAAGAATTTGAAGAAGCTGCGAAAAACAAAAGCTACGCGCTCAAGGCTTATGCTCAAATGGGCCTGTGTTATAAATCGGCCGGTCACTATGAAGAAGCTGCTGTGGCATTTCGCAAGGCCTTGAAAACTCCCCATGCATCGCGGAAGGAAACGGTCCAGATTCTTTACGTCTTGGGCAGAACTCTTGAGAGTTTGGGGCGAGTTGATGAAACTCTGGAAGCCTATCGATGGATCAGACGGGAGGACCCTTCCTATCGGGATGTTGAGCGCCGAATAGGCCAGCTGAGCACGAGAAAGTCATCGAGGCAAGGATATCGTTCATCGTCTCAGGAGTCATGGGTCGGTGGCATGATCCGGTCCTGGCAGGGTATCCTCCGGATTTCAAAATGAGCCGCTAGAAAGATCCATTCGCTAGTGTCTGATATATGGGGCTAACGTCATCGAGCGGTTTCCAGCCCAACACTCCGACGGAATCTTCCACATAGTGAATGGTCCTCATCCCATTGAGAACAGTGGTCACTCCCGGTGTGCTGGTTAAAATCCACAAGGCCTTTCGGGACAATGATTCCCCACAGCGATCGGGTGGGATAAGCGGGTCAATTGCCGAAGTCACTTTCTTGATACGGGCCAGGCTTTTGTCTGTCGCCTCTCGCCGCAATCCTCCAAGAAGTGTAAGTAGTACAGGAAGATAGCGGTCGCGCCATTCGTGCCATTTCGAAAGCGTATCTCCGGTCAAAAGACGCGGAATGCCCTGCAGTACCTGGTTGATTTGTGGCGCGATCATCTGGTGCTCGATTTGTTCCCAGTGTTCTAATCCCTGGGTATGAGGTCGGACTCGGCGTAATTCCTCAGCCCATCTGAAAAACTCGGCTGGTTTTGTTCCTTCACCACCGGACGGTATGGCGGGAGCGAGAACAGAACGATACTCATGTTCCAACGTCTCGAGCTTTTCGAGCGATTTGTCAATGTCGATCGGATCATTTTCGACCGGAAACTCCGCCAATCGTATCATTCCGGAAGCGGACTTTGGCATCGCATTCAACGGACGATTGACGAGCACGGCTAGTCGTTCCCGCTGCGCAAGCTGTAAGACCGTTTCTCTTTGGCCGGTACCAGTGTTCGGCCTCGACCACCCCTCCGATTCGAAGAGGTTCATGGGAAATTGGATTACCGCGAAGTGGTGACGATCAAACCCTTGTGCGCATGAGGCTCGCATCGCCATATCCAGAAATTCCGACAATGACGTTGTTTCAGGGGAGGATGCCTCTCCAGCGACTGTGTTTGAGGATACGCCATACCAACGGATACGCCCCTGCTTTACTTGTGATTCCAGATACGCAAAAGCACGCTCAATTCTTGTATAGAACTCGTCGCGCCGTTCGGCCAGAGTTCCTCGACTATGTTGAGCGGCTTCCGATAGAAAATATTCCGGATTGTGCAGGAGGCAGATGTCGAGGGTTTCCAGACCTAAACGATCCAATGAGGCATCGAGTTGATCAACCAAAAATTCAGGATGGATGCAATGCCAGATCCCTTCCCCGTATTTCACCATTTCAGGATAGGGACGTCCGGACTGTTCCCTTGCCTGCGCCTGTTTAAGGTTCTCTCCCTGAATGTACCCGATCTTCGACACAATGATCACTTCTTCCCGCGACAGGCCATTCGCGGAAATTTCCTGTCGTAAGACAGATCCGACCAAGCGTTCGCTTTCTCCATCCATGTAGTTTGTCGAGGTGTCGACCACGTTCACCCCTGATCGAAGCGAATTTCCCAGAGCGGCCCCGAATTCCGGGTTAGTCCGATCGACACGATAGCAGCCGAAACCTAGCTTTGATGCGGTCAGCCCGGTGGCCCCAAACGGACCAAACCCATGTTCCATGTTCCCTGTCGATTGCGGATTGTTCACCTGACGGGCGGCGTACCGGCCGGTGGCTTCGACGCTAGCGGAACCGGGGAGCATCTTGCCTTGCAGGCGTTTCTCTCGATCCGCAAGAACCGGAGGTCTGCTAACGGACTGCAGCGCGTCAGCTACTGCTTCGGGATCAGTCACCGGGTGCTGACAAGTAAAATTGCGGCAGACGTAGAGGGCGGCTCGTCCATCGACCGGTTTCTTGCCGGCCAGCAGCGGATGCCGAGAAGATCCGTCAAGCGTATCGCTTATCGCGATAATGCGATTCGGCAGGTACGATTTGTTAATTGACCACTGAAGCATCTTCAACCCGGGGTCATCCTTTCTCCCGATCAAGGCCAGCTCGATTGGGCCTTCCATCAGAAAATCGACGACGGACAAGCTTTTGGCGAAGGCTCTTGGATATCGCGTCATCTGTTTGCCGTAGGCACGAAGGGCTCCGGTGGCGGCTTCACGCCAGTCCTGTCGATCAAAATGAAACGAGAGTCTGGCTAAGAACGATGCGGCTACGGCATTGCCGCTCGGGGTAGCCCCGTCGGCACCTTCCCTTCCGCGGACAATGAGCGTTTCGCGATCCTTCGCAGTCGTATAGAAACCGCCTAGGTCTCTATCGTGAAAAGACTGAAGCAGGTGATCGGCCAGTGGCTCGGCATTTGCGAGATACCGCGTGTCCCCGCATGCTTCGTATAGATCAATCAACCCTTCGCCAAGGTACGCATAATCCTCGAGCACGGCTTCGAGGTGTGCGCGGCCACGCCGCGATGTTCTGAACAGACGACCATCGTGTTGTCGATGGACGCGCAAGAGAAAATCTGCAGCGGCGCGAGCGGTTTCGATATAGCGTGAAACGCCAAGGACACGGCCTCCTTCCGCCATTGCCGAAATCATCATTCCGTTCCAGGCGGTGATGATCTTGTCGTCGAGACCAGGCGGCACACGCTGTTTTCTGGCCTCATAGAGGAGGGGACGCACTCGACGGATCGTTTCCCGGAGTTCGTCAACGATAATGTCCAGTTCTTTAGCGATCAAATCGATCGGCTTCATTCGATTAGGAATATTGGTGTGTTCCCAATTGCCTTGTTCGGTGATGTCGTAACAGGCATTAAAGCGGCGCGTGTCTTCGTCATCGTGAAGAACAGCGTGGACTTCGTGCGGCGTCCAGACAAAGAACTTTCCCTCGATCCCCTCGGAGTCGGCGTCTGTCGCCGAATAGAATCCGCCTTCGGCATCGGTCATTTCACGAAGGATGTAGTCCAGCACCTCCGTAACCACTTGGCGGTAGGAGGGCTGGGTCGTTACTACATAAGCTTCCAGATAGGTTCTTGCGAGCAATGCGTTGTCGTAGAGCATCTTCTCGAAATGGGGAACAAGCCACCGCTCGTCGGTGGAGTATCTGGCGAACCCTCCACCGATATGGTCATAAATGCCGCCGGCCGCCATCCCATCGAGTGTTGTTCTCACCATCTCCAACGCCCTGGTGTCTCGGGATTTTCTGTAGCAGCGGAGCAGCAACGAAAGACCGGCCGCCGGCGGGAACTTCGGCGCGGAACCGAACCCTCCGAATCGGGCGTCGAACTCCTGATGAAATTCCTCTACGACATTTTCAAAGACAGATTCATTGATGGAAATAGGTGCCGGCGCTTGCCATTCGCGCTTCAGTCTTTCAGTCAATTCTCGCGCATGTGCGCACAGCCCAGCTGGATCTGCTTCCCACGCGTTGGCGATTTTTTTCAGGAGGGTGGGGAAACCCGGTCGGCCCCAGCGGTCCTCGGGAGGAAAGTACGTGCCGGCGAAAAACGGTTGTTGCTCCGGTGTCAGGAAGACCGTCATGGGCCAGCCGCCCTGACCATTGTTCATGACGACGGTTGCAGCCATGTAGATCTCGTCAAGGTCAGGACGTTCTTCCCGATCAACTTTAATGCAGACAAAATGCCGATTCATGATTGCGGCAGTGGCCTCGTTTTCGAAGGACTCCCGTTCCATGACGTGGCACCAGTGGCACGCTGAATACCCGATGGAAAGTAAGATCGGTTTGTTCTGCTCCTTTGCCAAGCGGAGCGCCTCCGGTCCCCAAGGGTACCAATCCACCGGGTTATGGGCATGCTGAAGAAGGTAGGGACTCGTTTCGTGGATCAGTCTATTGGGTCGACCAGAGGAGGAACCCGAAGTCATGACGTGCACATTAGCATCCGGTTGAAGCCCGGTTCAATGGACCAAAAGAAAAGCCTGCGATCTGAAGATCGCAGGCTTTCGATAAAAAGAAGCAGCTAAAAAGCTGAATCAGTACGGCATTAGTAAATTACTTGCCGCCCTTCTTCTCTTCCTTCTTGTCGTCACCATAGACAACAACGTGGCCGCCCTTCTTCTCTTCTTTCTTCTTGTCATCGCCGTACACAACGACGTGGCCACCCTTCTTTTCTTCCTTCTTCTTATCGTCGCCGGCGAAGGAAGGACCGCTGAACGCGACCGCTACTGCCACTGCCATAACTGCCATCAACATGCGCTTCATATCGAAACACCTCCTTTAAGTTTGAATTGATCGTCTACCGCCATCAGGCAGGCAAACGGGCGTTACCCTAGCCAATGAGGGCCGCCCCTGTCAACGGAGAATTCACGACTTCATGTATCGAAGAAAATCGCGGGATAAACCACTTCTGTGCTATCGTAGAGTAACTTTTCTCGAGAGTCGCCTTCATGGAAGACATTGGACCATACTCAAACTATCGCCTTACTGTTCGTCTCGAACTTATTAATAAACCAGGTGTATTTGCTAATGTAGCCCGCATCCTTGCGGACGAAGGGGCAAATCTTGGAGCAGTCGATCTTGTCTCGGCAACGGCTCAACGGATGGTATGCGACGTGACGTTCGACGTTCGTGATGAACAGCACGGAGAGCATGTCGTTGCGAAACTGAACCATCATCCGGACTTGACTGTCCTTTCAGCATCCGATCGAATTTTCTTGTTTCACCTTGGAGGGAAAATTCACCTAAAAAGCAAAGTGCCGATCACAACACGCAACGTCTTATCAATGGTCTATACACCGGGTGTCGGACGGGTCGCACAGGCTATTGCGAAGGACAAAAGCAAAGTTTATGCATTTACTGGCAAGAGTAATAGCATCGCTATCGTTACGGACGGTTCGGCGGTTCTCGGTTTAGGGAATCTCGGTCCGGAGGCTGCACTTCCCGTGATGGAAGGAAAAGCCATGCTTTTCAAAGAATTGGCCGGAATCGACGCCTGGCCCATATGCCTCAAGACGCAGGAGCCTGATGAGATCGTACGAACGGTCCAAGCGATCGCTCCAGGGTTCGGCGCCGTCAATCTCGAAGACATCAGTGCACCCCGCTGTTTCGACATCGAGAGACGACTGAAGGCCTCCCTTGATATTCCGGTCATGCATGACGATCAGCACGGGACTGCAGTTGCGATATTGGCGGCGCTGTCGAACGCGTTGGAAGTCGTCGGAAAGCGAGCGGAGGAGGTGCGAGTGGTCGTCAACGGACTTGGAGCCGCAGGAACGGCCTGTTGCCGAATGTTGCTCGCCGCTGGTGTGTCTCATTTGATCGGTTGCGATAAGGAGGGGATCATTCTCCGAGGAGAAGCGGAACAGCTCCGCGCTTGTCGAACCGACCTCAATGTCTGTCTCACACGTGATGAGCCTCAAGGCACGTTACACGATGCCCTGCGCGGTGCCGACGTATTCATCGGGCTCTCCGTTGCGGGTGTGCTTCAGGCAGAGGATTTGAACCTGATGGCTGGTGATCGAATCGTTTTTGCTATGGCGAATCCCGATCCTGAAGTTTCTCCGGAAGTGGCTCTCTCGCATTGCCGAATATTTGCGACGGGTCGATCGGATGTGCCGAACCAGATCAACAATGCCCTGGCATTTCCGGGGATTTTCAGAGGGGCACTCGATGTGCAGGCATCCGAAATCAATGAAACGATGAAGTTGGCAGCGGCTAAGGCGCTGGCCGCATGCATTTCCAGAAGTGCGCTCAGCGAGGAATACATCATCCCAAGTCTTTTCGACAAGAACGTGGTGCCACGCGTTGCCCAGGCGGTTGCAAGGGCGGCAAGAGAGAGTGGTGTCGCAAGACGACGGCAGAAGGCCATATCCTCAGGGGAACCAAACAACTGAGTTGCCGTACCTCTGTGTGAAATCTGGCCGGACCTGATTTTTCACGAACATTCTCCCTTCAGACGTAAAATAGCCCTGTGCTACAATGCCGCATGAGCGTTTTTAGGTAGGGAGGCGCATGCCCTTTTCAGCCGCCAAATACTTCAAGTTTCGTGGGGGGATGCAGAAACGAATCAATGCACTCCGGGCTAAGACGGAAGACAGTATGGATGTGGCCGTCGATACCATGATGGAAGAACGAGTCGACAGTTTCTTCCGTGTCGAACAGGGCTTGGATGAAATTGTCAAATCGTTGCTGCAGATCGAGGAAGAGCTGGGCCATGTGTCCGATCTGTCGGCTGCGATGCGATTGGAATCGCGGCTTGAATTTGTCGAGGATCGCTGGGACGATCTCGACAGCGAGATCAGGGAACGTCCTCGCCGTCGGCGACGAAGAGTCAGTCTTGCTGATATGCTCAAGGCCGCGAGCGGGGGAGGTGGGGACCTTTCTCAAAGTTCCGGTAGCGTCAACAACGCAGTAGATGCGTATGCCATCATGGGCGTCGAGTTCGGCAGTTCGCTTGCCGATGTGACGACGGCGTTTCGCCACAAGGCGAAGGCGCTTCATCCGGATGCGAATAATGGAGACCGGAGCTTGGAGCCGGAGTTACGGCGAATGCTCGAAGCCTACCAGTTTCTCAAGGAATACTTGAGCCTGAGCAATACGGAGCCGATGCGACCGCCTGACCGCCCCTATCATCCAACCGAGTAAAAGTGTGACATTTTCTGTAACGACCCAATACATCACAGATCAACAGAGACTCGAAGAGCTCTGTGACCGTCTCTGCGATAGCACGCAACTCGCTCTCGATACGGAGTTCGTTGGGGAAGACAGTTTCGTCCCTAAGTTGGAACTCATTCAAGTGGCATCCGACCATGTTGCTGCGGTCATCGACTTTCCTGCTCTTGAGGCCAACGGGTCGCTCAAGCCGTTCTGGGAACTGATCTGTGATCCGCGGATCGAGAAAGTGGTCCACGCTGGACGACAAGACCTTGATCTCTTCGCCATTCATGCCGGCCAGATTCCAAAACCATTCTTCGATACTCAAATTGCCGCGGCCATGCTCGGGTTTGGCGCTCAAGTGGCCTATGCGAATCTTGTCCAGCGCATTCACGGAACCAGGCTCGCGAAAGCCCATACCTTTACCAATTGGAGCGCCCGTCCGCTCTCCAAGGAGCAGATCTCCTATGCCGCTGAAGATGTACACTTTCTTTTACCTATCCATGCCCATCTCCACAAAAAGCTCGATGCGCTGGGGCGTGTCGAATGGGTCCGTGAAGAGTTTTCCCGGTTGGAAACCACAGTCGGCGAAAAGAGTCGTGAACCTCTCGATCGCTACCAGCGCATTCGAGGGTGGGATGGTCTGAAACCAAGGCAGGCAGCAGTCCTGCGCGATCTAGCCGCGTGGCGGGAATCCGAGGCTCGCCGGCGGAATGTTCCGCGTGGCCGTGTCATGCGAGACGAAGTACTTCTTCAACTCGCCCGTCATCCGCCGCGAAGCGTCGATGATCTGCGCGGACTAAGAGGGCTGCATGGCTCTGAGATCGAACGGAGCGGTGAATTTCTGATTTCCACCATTGCAAAGGCGTTGGCTCTTCCGCCCTCCGCATGGCCGAACGTTCCGCGAGAGCGAAAACCGGAGCCGGAATCGATCGGTTTGGTGGAATTGATGCAAGCGGTCTTGAAAGCGCGGGCGGCTACCGCTGAAATCGCGCCGACTCTTCTCGCGACCAGCGCGGATCTGCAGACACTTGTTGAATCGAAAGAAAAGAACCTGACCGTTGATCTCCCGCTCCTAAGGGGATGGCGACGTGAACTGGTCGGTGAGCTTCTGCTGCAGGTACTCGATGGCAAGGTGTCGTTGTCGGTCGACTCAACGAACGGTGTGTTGCGGATTTCAGAAAATCCCTCTACGTAGATCATACTTCTCCTCACGTGGTTCGTACAAAAAAGCGCTTTTTCTTCCAGTAGAAATACCATCATGGTTCCGCCCTTCCTCTTCTCATAGTATTCAAATTTAATCCCAATCAGTTGCGCTGCATCTTTTGTGGAAGAAACGCTCACTTTTTGATCAGACTGGCATACAACTGGCAGGTTGAAGGTCGACTCCCGTTGTGACTGTTAGAGACCATAGTACGTATGAGTACCTGCTTTCTCAAATCTCTTTCGTCCTTCCTGATCCCGGGCGGTCTTATTCTGGTCGCTGCTGTTGGTTTTCTGCGGCCACATGGGTTGCCGGTATGGACGAATCAACTTATCGGGGCGTTACCCTACGCCGTTTTGGCCTTCGGACTGATTTTCGGATGGTATTTTGCCAGCGCAAGAACCTTACTTTCACTTCTTGTACTGTTGTTGTCGGACCGATCGCTTTATCTTTTCCCGATGACGGGTGGTGATTCAGATTCAGTTCCTGCTACCGTGTTCGCCGTCTCAGCATTCCTTTTACCGTTAAATCTTCTCGCGATTTCCCTGATCAAAGATGACGCCGTATCAATAGTCCGCGGGGTGATTTGGCTACTCGTGATTTTAGGACAGCCGTTCATCGTCCTCTGGCTTTGCGATCCTGAACAGGAAATTCTCGCCGGAGCGTTTCAATCGACCTATGCGTCGTGGTTTCCGACGGATTGGACGCCGGTGCCGCAACCGGCAATAGGGGTATTTGCAGTAGCTGGCACGATTTACCTCGTTCAGTATGGGCTGCGTGGGAATTCTAGAGACGCGAATGCCTTCTGGGCCCTTATGGCAGCCTTTGTGGCCTACCATGGAACTCGTTTCGAATGGCACGCGGTGAATTTCTTTTCGACGGCCGGACTTATCCTCGTTGTTTCAATGATTCATTCCGCCTATCGGCAGACCTATCGAGACGATCTAACCGGAATCGAGGGGTGTGTGGCTTACGAACAGGCACTGACGAAATTAGGACGACGATTTACCGTTGCCGTTGTCTCAATTGATCAATTGAAGACGTATGCCGGCTCGTACGGTAGCTCAATTGCAAAGCAAGTCTTCAAGGTGATTGCTTCCAAGACGCAGACGGCATGTCGTGGCGGACGGGTGTTCAGGGTGAGCGGGGAGGAATTGACGATATTGTTCAATAATCGGTCTGCCACGGAATCGCTCGCGGCGCTTGATTGCGTAAGAAAAATTGTCGAGACGAGCGAATTGGTTCTCCACAAGAGATTGCGTGTATGGGAGCGAACGCAGGGAGGAGGAATCAGTAAAGACAAGGATGAATTATTGCCGGTCACTGTCAGTATCGGCGTCGCCGAGAAAACGACGGCAAGCACAACGTTCGGCGTGGTGTTGAAGTCAGCCTATCGCGCCCTTTACGACGCGAAGACAAGTGGGGGGAACATTGTAAGGCGCGGTGTTGTTTCAACAGAGGCTTCGAAGCAGTCTTGTTCCCAGCAAGGAAGGATTGTGGCTGGTGCCAAATTGTAAGAGGGATTTCGCTACAAGAGTTTCTTTACTGTGTCAGCCGGTCTGGCCAATATGGCTTTCTCACCCTTCACGACCAACGGACGTTGGATAAGATCGGGGTGTTTGATCATCAAGTCGATCAACGCATCATCCGATAATTGCTTCTTTCCCAATCCGAGCTTCTTATAGATATCCTCCTTCGTTCGTAATACGTCTTTCGGGGATAACTTGGCCTTCTTCAGCACAGCCTTGAGTGAGGACTTCGTGAACATTTGGTCGTAATAGTCTATGGCCTCGAATGACTTACCGCTTTCCTTTAGTAACTGGACGGCTTGTCGGCAGGTTGAACACGTCGGTTTATGATAAATGGTGATATCGGGCATGAGAGGGCTCCCGGATGGTATGGGTTGACCTATAGCTTGACGTCAATTTTTCTCATGTGATACATGCTCTCCAAAGTACAGGTCAACTCGATTTAATGACGATGCCTACAGTCGGAACCAGCTCCAGCGGACAGTTCGCCTGCGCCACGGCGACTCAGCACAATTTGCGCGACCTTCGCATCAAGCGGAAGGGCCAACCGGTCTATGTGATGGGCCATATCGTCGAGCGAAAAGGTCAGGAGGCCACCTTTGAAGTGTTCAACGATCGATTAGCCGTCGTGAAGTTCGCAGACGGGGCGGTTATAGGTTATGATCCTTCAGAATTGCTGCTTCCCACGGATATCGCCGAGGATGGGACTGCTTTTTTTGAAATTCGAACCTGCCGTGAATGTGAGCAGCAGTATTCCCTTACCATGGACGAGTGCGAGTCGGAGGTGGAACCGGCGGCTTGTCCCGAATGCCGACCCTGAAACGCTCCTTCCTAGTCGACCATTGGCGCCACGTTGAGCGCCTTCTTGATTAAGCAATCTCCGGCAAATGCCTGCAACGACATCGGGAGCATGCTTGCATTAATGATCTTGGCATCGAGGACCTTAATCCCGTCGGAAGTTTTCGTGCCTTCCAGCCTGACGGCATGGCAGATCTCTAATGTCCTCCATACAGGATTGTTAGCGATTGTGTCAGGGACGAAAAGTTTCGAATCGGACACAACATCACTGATGGACACCTTTGCCGGTACCTGGGTCTTGTCCTTGGGTTCCTCGCTGACCACCGCATATATCAACAGCTCACCCTCCGCGTTCACCGAGCTTGCAATGCCAAACACCGTCGAGAATACGAGCGCAGCGAAGATTGGATTTCTCATGCAAAACCTCGTGGGTAACTCTCCTTAAGGCACCGGATTTCTCTTGCTTCCCGTGCTTCTGCTATAAGAACAACGATGATGTGACCCAGTATGCCAATCGATCTTTTCCTTTTCAAGGATGTATCGCAGGACTTGCAACATGATGAAGCGAGGAGCAGACTAGATCACAATCTTATAGGAGGTCAGAATGCCGCACGATTTCATGCCAGGACTTGCAGGTGTTCCTGCTGCAAAATCCGCCGTCAGCGATGTGGATGGCGAGCATGGAATCCTTGAGTATCGGGGCATCCGAGTCGAAGAGCTCTGTTCCAGTTCCTCTTTCATAGAGACTTCGTATCTTCTCCTGTTCGGACGTCTCCCGACCAATCCTGAATTGTCCCGCTGGGAGACGGATATTACCCATCACCGGCGCATCAAATACTCGATCATTGACTTGATGAAATGCATGCCGGAACAGGGGCACCCCATGGATGCCTTGCAGGCGGCCGTTGCTGCGCTCGGCATGTTTTATCCTGGGCGCAACGTCAAGGACATCGAGAACAATTACTGGTCAGCTGTTCGCCTGATCGCCAAGTTGCCGACGATCGTGGCTGCATGGGCTCGCCTCCGGCATGGAAACGAAGCTGTTGCGCCACGCGATGACCTGGGGTTTAGCGAAAACTTTCTCTACATGCTGACCGAGCAGATTCCCCATCCTCTGTGGGTTGACGTGTTTGATGACTGTCTAATCCTGCACGCCGAGCATACGATGAATGCGTCGACGTTTACGGGTCTCGTGACGGCCTCGACCCTGGCCGATCCCTATACGGTGGTTGCTTCGTCAATCGGTGCGCTCAAGGGCCCGCTTCACGGTGGAGCCAATGAAGAGGTCGTTCACATGCTGAAACAGATCGGTACAGTAGACCGTGTGAAGCCGTATGTCGCCGAACAACTCAGCAACAAGAAAAAGCTCATGGGGTTCGGTCACCGGGTCTATAAAGTCAAAGATCCCCGTGCGACAGTCCTGCAAGCCCTCTGCAAGAAGCTCTTCAATGAATGCGGAAGCTCTCCGCTCTACGAT
>NZ_CDLUDY010000293.1:0-4354 GCF_975968855.1 Petrachloros mirabilis | reverse complement strand
TCTTGATGATCAGGGATATGCGAAGCGTTGGGTCGAAGGCTATTTGGCCCGTCGGCCGATGGGGAGGGAGAGACTCAAGTTTGAGTTGTGTGCGAAAGGGTTGCCCGAGGCATTGGTATCTTGCGTTATTCAGGAAGCGTTTGACGCCGTTGATGAGGAATCGCTGGCGCGAAGGGTGCTTCGGGAGAGGAGCCGGAACCGGCGCCGGCTTCTTCCGAGGCAGGTGGAAACGCTCCTACGTCAGCGGGGTTTCGGTGAGGAGACCATTGAGCGTATTATTAAGCGGTCTTACTCAGAGCAAGGGATGTGATTCATGACGAAGAGTGCGCAGGATATCAGGCAGTCCTTCATCACCTATTTTGAACAACAAGGCCATCAGTCCGTGCCGAGTTCGCCGTTGATCCCGCAGGCCGATCCCACGCTCTTGTTTACCAATGCCGGGATGAACCAATTCAAGCGTGTGTTTCTCGGAGAGGAGACCCGTGCCTACAAGCGCGCGGTTTCTGTTCAGAAATGTCTTCGCGCTGGCGGCAAGCACAATGATCTGGAGAACGTTGGATACACGAGGCGACATCATACTTTCTTTGAGATGCTGGGCAATTTTTCGTTCGGGGACTATTTCAAGCAGGAGGCGATTCTCTTTGGCTGGGAGTTTCTGACGAAGACAATAGGGTTGGATGCTTCCCGTCTCTGGGTGACCGTCTTTCGTGAAGACGAAGAGGCCGAGCGGTTCTGGAAGAAAATCGGGGTGGCGCCGGCCCGCATTGTTCGCTGCAGCGAGAAGGATAATTTTTGGCAGATGGCGGATACCGGGCCCTGCGGACCCTGTTCGGAGATCCATTTCGATCAGGGTCAGGCTGTTCCAGGCGATGACCGTCCGAACGGCGAAGGCGACCGGGTAATCGAAATCTGGAATCTCGTGTTTATGCAGTTCAACCGAGATGCCGCAGGGACGCTTCATCCTTTGCCGAAACCGAGCATCGATACGGGCATGGGGCTTGAGCGATTAGCGGCGGTCGCCCAGGGCGTCTACAGCAATTACGATAGCGATCTCTTTACTCCGTTACTGTCCGCGATAGCGAAGCGCGCCGGCACCGTGTATGGCCGCAAGGACGAGGCGGATCGTTCGATGCGGGTGGTGGCGGACCACTTGCGCGCTATTACGTTCCTGATGACCGACGGTATTCTTCCGTCGAATGAGGGTCGGGGTTACGTGCTGCGCAGGATTCTCCGTCGCGCTGCCAGGCATGGACGGTTACTCGGCGTCGTCGAACCCTTCCTTCACGAATTGACCGCGACCGTGATCGACCAGATGGGGCATGCCTATTCTGAGCTTCGCAGCGCTGCCGGCACGGTGGCCGAGGCAACAAGGGGAGAAGAGGAGCGATTCATTGCGACGCTCGATCAGGGCCTGCCGATCTTGAACGATATGATCGCTAAGACTCGCTCGGCCGGGCGGAATGTGTTGCCGGGTCCCGACGTGTTCAAACTCTACGATACCTACGGTTTTCCGATGGACCTGATCACGGAAGCCTGCAGGGAGGAGGGCATGACCGTCGACGAGCAGGGTTTTGATGCGGCGATAGAAGAGCAGAGGAATCGGGCGCGCAAGACCGGTGGATTCGAGCAGGAGACGACCAGGCCGGTCGTCGCCGAGCTGGCGGGACAGTTCGGCGCGACTCAGTTCGTCGGATATGATCACCTGGAGTCGGACAGCATTCTGCAGGCCATCCTCAAAGGCGATCGCATCGTGAAAGAAGCAGTTGAGGGTGACGAGGTTGAAGTCGCTCTGGATCTCACACCGTTTTATGCCGAAGGCGGTGGACAAGTCGGTGATCAAGGTCTTTTGGTCGGACAGGAAGGGCGGGTTGAAGTAAAGGAAACGACGAGACCGGTGCCGACACTGATCCTTCACAAAGGGAAGGTGACGAAGGGACGCATCCGCACGGGCGAACAGCTTCATATGACGGTGAACGGGACAACACGGCGGGATGCGGCCAGAAACCACACGGCAACGCACCTCGTACATGCGGCACTCCGGGACCTGCTGGGGCCTCATGTGAAACAATACGGCTCGCTTGTCGGTCCGAACCGGCTTCGGTTCGACTTCGCGCATTTTAGGCCGCTCTCCTCTCGCGATATCGACGAGATCGAATCAATGGTGAACGGGGAGATTCGAAAGAATGAGAAGGTACAAACCGAGGTGATGAGCATTCAAGACGCCGTCGCCAATGGCGCGCTGGCGTTCTTCGGCGATAAGTATGGTGAGCAGGTCAGGGTGGTGACCGTCGAATCGTTCAGCAAGGAGTTGTGCGGTGGAACACACTGCCGCCATACGGGAGAAATCGGATTGTTCCGGATCGTGTCGGAAACCGGTGTGGCTGCCGGTGTCAGACGGATCGAGGCGCAGACGGGACGCGGTGCCATCGCTATCGTCAAGAGGCTTGAGGCGGAAGTCCGGGAGCTTTCGGATCTCTTGAAAGCGGGGCCGTCCGAACTCGTAACCAAGACACGGAAAATTCTGACACAGCTCAAAGACAAGGAACGCGAACTCGAGGAGTTGAAACTTAAGATGGCCACCGGATCGGCGGTGGCCTCGACGGCCAAAACGATTGCAGGCGTGCCGGTTCATGTCCAGCGGACCGATGGCTTGGATATGAACGGGATGCGTGCTTTGGCCGACCAGTTGCGGGATAAGTTGAAGAGCGGTATCGTAGCCCTTGGCGCAGCGAGCGAGGAGGGAAAAGTTTCTCTCCTTGTCGTCGTAACCAAGGATTTGTCCGCAAAGATCAAGGCTGGTGAGTTGATTAAGGTGATGGCGGCCGAGGTGGGTGGAACCGGGGGAGGGCGTCCAGAAATGGCTCAAGCGGGTGGAAAGGACCCCTCAAAATTGGATTCTTCGTTGGAAAAAGTCTTTGGCTTGGTAGAAGCTGCGCTTCAGCGGTAGGATGTTATGGCTGGATCGCGTATACTGGCGTTGGATTATGGATCGAAACGTGTCGGTGTAGCCCTCAGTGACGAACTCGGCTGGACTGCTCAACCCCTGGAGACTTTCGAGCGTCGGACGCTGGAACGCGACGTAACCTACATTGCCTCGTTGGTTGCCGCGCACGAAGTCAAGCAGGTGGTCCTCGGGTTTCCGCTGCAATTGGACGGACGGGAAGGACCCGCAATTCAGGCTATGCGTGAGTTTGCGGCCCATTTGGAACGGGGTTTGCCGGTTCCCATCGTCCTTTGGGACGAACGGATGACTACAAAGGCTGCTGAGGATTTGTTGATTGCAGCCGACGTGAGCCGCAAGAAGCGAAAGGGAGCGGTTGATCGTGTAGCGGCTGCGATACTGCTTCAGAGTTACCTGGCGAGTCTTGAATCGACCGGGACCGCCGTAAAAGAACAGGAACTGCAACAAGACGAAGCGTTGGTAGATTCGTTACATGACGTTGAGGAGCATACTCGTCCTTCTTCTCGCCGCGGCCGTCGCCATCGTTCTGGCCGCTTTTCAGATCCTTCAATGGGCTAAGGCTCCCGTTGCACCGACGGAGCAGCCTCTTCCTTCAAAAGTCGTGTTTGTTCCGGAGGGAGCAACTTTCCAGCAGGTGGCGGCTCTGCTTGAACGAGAACAGCTGATCAGGAGCCGGTCGGCCTTTATGCTATTAGGCCGCTCGCAAGCGGCGGACCGCAAAATCCAGGCCGGCGAGTATGAGCTAAATCCCGCTATGGCTCCCGCCGATATCCTCGCCAAGCTCATGAGCGGCCAGGTTGTACTTCATCCTGTCACCATTCCGGAAGGGGTGGCGATGGTGCAAATTGCCGAGATATTGGATCAACGGGGAGTAGGGGATCGACAGGAACTCATGCGTCTGATGAGAGATCGGAACTTCGTCGCATCGTTAGGCATCAAGGCAGACACGTTGGAAGGGTATCTCTATCCGGACACGTACAAGTTCCCGCGTACCGCCAAGGCCAGGGATGTGGTAACGGCGATGGTTGAGCGGTTGCGCCAAGTCTACGGACCCGAATTGCAGGAACGAGCGAAACATCTCAAAATGACGCAGCATGAAGTGCTTACGCTGGCGTCAGTGATCGAGAAGGAGACGGGGGTCAGCGAAGAGCGGGAAGAGATTTCTGCAGTGTTTCATAACCGGTTGAAGAAAGGTATTCCTCTGCAGAGTGATCCGACGGTGATCTATGGATTGCCGGATTTTGACGGGAACATCAGGAAAAAAGACCTATCGAGCCGAAGTCCATACAACACATATCGGATAGCAGGGCTACCACCTGGACCGATCGCAAGTCCCGGCATCGAGTCGATCCGCGCGGCGCTTTATCCCTCGAATTCCCGCGCGCTCTACTT
>NZ_CDLUDY010000292.1:0-15527 GCF_975968855.1 Petrachloros mirabilis | reverse complement strand
GTACGGCACCCCCACCTGCCGCGCCAACAGAATATGCTCCCGTGTCTGCGGCATGGGCCCATCGGCCGCGCTCACCACCAGGATCGCCCCGTCCATTTGCGCCGCCCCGGTGATCATGTTCTTCACGTAGTCGGCGTGGCCAGGACAATCCACGTGCGCGTAGTGCCGCTTGTCGGTCTCGTACTCCACATGGCTGATCGCGATCGTCATAATCTTCGTCGCATCCCGGCGCCCCTGGCTCTCGCTCGCCTTGGCCACTTCGTCATAGCTGACGAACTTCGCCATCCCCCGATCCGCGCAGATCTTCGTCAACGCCGCCGTCAACGTCGTCTTCCCATGGTCCACGTGCCCGATCGTCCCGATGTTCACATGCGGCTTCTTCCGCTCAAATTTCGCCTTCGCCATACCGACTCCTCCTACTCCAAGTCTCTCAGTGGTTCACAATTATTCGCCGCGATACTTGGCGATGATGGCCTCTGAAATCTGCTTCGGGACCTGATCGTACCGATCGAATTCCATACTGTAGGTGGCTCGCCCCTGCGTCCGAGAACGCAAGTCTGTGGCGTAGCCGAACATTTCCATCAAGGGAACGGATGCTTCGATAGCCTGGGCACCGGCGCGCACTTTCATACCCTGCACCTTACCCCGACGACCATTAAGATTGCCGATCACATCGCCCATGAACTCCTGCGGGACCAAGACTTCGACTTTCATGATCGGTTCCAGCAAAACTGCATCGGCTTTCTTACAGGCATCAGAGAACCCCATCGATCCAGCGATCTTGAAGGCCATTTCATTAGAGTCCACTTCATGATACGAGCCGTCGATCACAGTCACGCGAATGTCTCGCAATGGATATCCAGCGATAACACCGTTTTCCATTCGCTCCTTCACGCCTTTTTCGATTGCAGGAATGTATTCCTTCGGAATGGCGCCGCCGACAATCTTATTGACGAATTCCAATCCTTTCCCAGGCTCCGACGGCTCCACCGTCAACACCACGTGGCCGTATTGACCGCGCCCCCCGGTCTGCTTGATATACTTGGATTCGGCTTCGGCCTTCCGTCTGATCGTTTCCCTAAATGCCACTTCCGGCTTGCCGACATTTGCCTCAACCTTGAATTCGCGCAAGAGCCTGTCGACAATGATTTCAAGATGCAATTCCCCCATCCCGGCGATGATGGTTTGCAACGTCTCTTCATCTGTACGGACTCGAAACGATGGATCCTCTTGGGCAAGCTTCTGAAGCGCGAAACCCATCTTTTCCTGGTCCTGCTTCGTCTTTGGCTCAATTGCCATGGCAATAACAGGCTCTGGGAACTTCATGACTTCCAGCAAGACCGGCTGCTTTTCATCAGCAAGCGTGTCGCCGGTCGTCGCACCTTTCAGACCGACGGCCGCTACGATGTCGCCGGCATAGGCTGTGTCGATTTCTTCGCGTTTGTTGGCATGCATCTTCAAGAGTCGACCGATGCGATCCTTGGTTCCCTTCGTCACATTCAAGACCGGCGTACCGGTCTTGAGCATTCCTGAGTACACCCGGAAATAGGTCAGCTGACCGGCAAAGGGATCGGACATAATCTTAAAGGCCAATGCGGCAAATGGTTCACTGTCTGAAGACTTCCTCTCGACTTCTTTTTCAGTATTCGGATCGATACCCTTTACGGGCGGGACATCGACAGGAGAGGGCAGAAAATCGACAACACCGTCCAGCAACTGCTGCACACCCTTATTCTTAAAAGCCGATCCGCAGAGAACCGGCGTGACTTTCATGGCAAGCGCACCGGCCCTGACGACCCGCTTAACCTCTTCCTCCGTCAGGCTCTGCCCGTTCAGATACTTTTCCATGACCTGATCGTCGAACTCCGCGACCGCATCGATCATCTTTTCCCGATACTCTTTGGCCTTTTCTATCAAATCGGCTGGGATCTCTTCGACCTTGTATTTCGCGCCGAGAGTCTCGTCATCGTAAACATAGGCTTTCATCGTGATCAGATCGATGGACCCGCGGTACTCGGACTCCTTTCCGATTGGGATTTGAATGGGAATCGGATTGGCTCCCAATCGATCGATAATCGTCTGCACACTGAAATAGAAGTCCGCTCCGATCCGATCCATCTTGTTCATAAACGCAATGCGCGGGACCTTGTACTTATCCGCCTGCCGCCAGACAGTTTCAGATTGAGGCTCCACACCCTGAACGGAATCGAATACGGCTACGGCCCCGTCGAGGACTCGGAGGGAGCGCTCCACCTCGATCGTAAAATCAACGTGGCCAGGCGTGTCGATAATGTTAATCCGGTGATCCTTCCAGAAGCAGGTCGTTGCGGCGGCAGTGATCGTAATACCGCGTTCACGCTCCTGCTCCATCCAATCCATCGTTGCTGCACCCTCATGGACTTCACCCAGCTTATGGGTCAATCCAGTGTAGTAAAGAATGCGCTCCGTGGTCGTGGTTTTCCCGGCATCAATGTGCGCCATGATGCCGATATTACGAGTGCGTTCTAATGATACCTGTCTTGCCACTTTCAACCCCTAAAAATACACGTGCTGCAGACTGAGCCGATAAAAGCTGCGATTCAGGGGCACCCCGCGTCTGCGGATCGCAGCACGGCCCAACTGCAGCACAGAACGACGTTACCAGCGATAGTGTGCGAAGGCCTTGTTCGCCTCCGCCATTCGATGCACGTCTTCCCGTTTCTTCACCGCGGCCCCTGTGTTATTCGACGCATCGAGCAACTCAGCGGCGAGTTTCTCGCGCATGCTTTTGCCGCCGCGCGTCCTTGCATACTCAGACAACCAACGAAGCGCCAATGACATGCGACGCGCCGGGCGGATTTCGACCGGCACTTGATACGAGGCCCCCCCGACTCGGCGTGACTTAACCTCGACGATTGGCTTCACGTTATCGATTGCCGCACGAAAAACCTTCAGCGGGTCACCGCCCGTCTTATCCTGAATTACGTCGAAGGCTCCGTAACAAATACGCTCCGCGGTACTCTTCTTTCCGCCTTCCATCAGAATATTTAGAAACTTCCCGACTACCTTGTCTCGATATCGTACGTCAGGAAGTGGCTCTCGCTGTCCAAGAAATCTGCTACGTGGCATTGTCTTTTACTCTCTGGTCGTGCGATTAGCTTTAGCGATTGAAATTACTTCGGCCGCTTTGCCCCGTACTTCGAACGGCCCTGCTTCCGGTCCGCAACACCGACTGCATCGAGGGCGCCACGTACAATGTGATAACGAACACCGGGCAAATCCTTGACGCGGCCTCCGCGAACAAGAACGATCGAGTGCTCCTGTAAATTGTGCCCAACGCCGGGTATGTAGGTCGTCACTTCCATACCATTGGTCAATCTAACGCGTGCAACTTTTCGAAGAGCGGAATTCGGTTTTTTCGGCGTAGACGTATAGACACGTAGGCACACACCTCGCTTCTGCGGACAGGACTTTAACGCAGGACTCTTAGTCTTGGCGTGGGCCAACTGACGGCCTTTTCTTACCAGCTGATTGATCGTAGGCATTGGTCGTATTCTCTCGTCGTTGGAACAGTTTAATCCCCGCTTCCGCCCATTCATGGGCAAAGCCCGCGGATTATAATGATGGAATGAACCCCTGTCAAGGGAGGCTCAAAGCGTCAATGTTTATCCACCTCCACCATCACCCGGCAGCACGGCAGCTCCCTCGCTAGGCAACGGAGCGCCCTCCATCTGACCCACAACGACCGTCTCAGGCTTCGGGCTGATGACAAACGTGTCTCTATATTCCTCGAAACCGGTTCCTGCCGGAATCAGCCGACCGACGATCACGTTTTCTTTGAGCCCCAGCAAGTTATCCTCGCGCCCATTGATGGCCGCCTCCGTTAACACCCTCGTCGTTTCCTGGAACGATGCGGCCGAGATGAAGCTATCCGTGGTAAGCGCCGCCTTCGTGATACCCAAGAGAACGGGCTTGCCCAGCGCAGGCTTTCCATCTTTCTTTAATACGCGATCGTTCTCCTCCTCGAACAGCATCTTGCTAACTTGGCTGCCAGGCAGAAATTCCGTGTCACCGGGATCCTCGATACGGACTTTCCTCAACATCTGACGCACGATGATCTCGATATGCTTATCGTTGATCGAGACACCCTGCAGACGATAGACATCTTGCACTTCGTCCACCAAGTATTTCTGCAACTCATTCGGTCCAAGAACATCGAGAATGTCGTGCGGATTCGCAGAACCATCCATTAATGGTTCTCCAGCCCGCACCCAATCTCCTTCGTGCACATTGACGTGTTTACCCTTCGGAATAAAGTACTCCTTCACATCGCCAAGCTTGTTGTCGACAAGAACTTTTCGCTGTCCCTTTACAAATCCACCGTATGATACCTCGCCGTCGATCTCGCTGATAACGGCCTGCTCCTTGGGCTTTCTTGCCTCAAATAGTTCGGCTACGCGTGGCAAACCACCGGTAATATCTTTAGTTTTCGTGGTTTCGCGAGGAATCTTTGCTAGAACATCGCCCGGATGAACGATGGCTCCTTTTTCGACGAAAATGTGAGCGCCGACCGGCAACAGATAGCGGGCAACTGTGTTGATACCCCCGGAAACCTTGGCGGTTTTTCCGCTTTCGTCTTTGATCGACACACGAGGGCGCAACGTTGCCCCCGAATGCTCGATGATGACCTTGCGCGAAAGGCCCGTCACCTCGTCGAATTCTTCCTTCATTGTCAGACCTTCGACGATATCGCCGTACGCTACTTTTCCACCCACCTCTGTCAGAATCGTCAATGAATACGGATCCCATTCAACCAGCTTCTGCGCCAACTCCACACGATCGCCGTCTTTTATCTTAATTTTTGCACCGTAGACGACCGGATACTTCTCGCGCTCACGACCGCTTTCATCCACAATCGCAATCTTGGCGTTGCGGTTCATCACAACCCACTCCCCTTCTTTATTCCGTACCGCAATGCCCTCGTTGTGAACGTCTGCGTTCTTCTTGGCGTCGAAGCTCATGAACTTCATCCGCCCGGCGTGCTTGGCTTCGAGGACGGTTTGTTCAACAACCTTGCTCGCCGTACCGCCGATATGAAACGTTCTCATGGTCAGCTGCGTCCCAGGTTCTCCGATGGACTGAGCCGCAATGACACCGACTGGCTCACCCTTCTCGACCAAACGACCTCGCGCGAGATCTCGACCGTAACAGGCTTGACAGACCCCGCGGCGCGATTGACAAGTCAGGACGGAGCGGATCTTGACCCGATCGACCGCAGCCTCGACGATGTCCTTGGCCCGTTCCTCTGTGACTTCCTCGTTTTGCGAGACGATAACCTCTCCCGTTACGGGATCCCGAATGTCGTCGGCTGCTAACCGCCCAAGGATGCGCTCTTCGATCGGCTGGATGATCTCACCACCCTCCACAAGGGCGCTCACAAATATCCCATCGGTCGTTCCACAATCAATTTCACTGATGATGACGTCCTGAGCGATATCAACCAATCGCCTTGTCAGATAACCCGAATTTGCGGTCTTCAACGCGGTGTCGGCGAGACCCTTACGAGCACCGTGCGTTGAAATGAAGTACTGCAGCACGGTCAGCCCTTCACGGAAATTCGCGGTAATCGGAGTTTCGATAATTTCGCCCGACGGCTTAGCCATCAAGCCGCGCATACCGCCAAGCTGCCGAATCTGTTGGGAACTGCCTCGGGCCCCTGAGTCGGCCATCATGAAGATCGGGTTAAAGGCTTCGTCCTTGCTGGGATCTCCTGCTGCACCCAATTCTTTCATCATTTCGCCAGCAACCTGTTCGGTTACATGGGCCCAAATATCGATGACCTTATTGTATCGCTCACCGTTGGTAATGAGACCCTCGGCATACTGCCGTTCAATCTCATTCACTTCACGCTGTGCTTTTCCGATGAACTCTTCTTTCTTGGTCGGTATATGCATGTTGTCGATGCAGATCGACACGCCTGCACGGGTCGCGTACTGAAAGCCCGTGTCTTTGATTTTATCCAAGAACGTGACCGTCTCCCGATGGCCGGACTGACGATAGACAGCATCGATCAGCTTCGTAACTTCTTTCTTCGTCATCAACTTATTGGCAAACGAGAACGGCATTCCGGGCGGAAGCACTTCCGACAGAATGACACGTCCCACCGTCGTCTGGACGAGACCGCCTTCGATCCGAACCTTGACCCTCGCATGCTCTTCGACTTCTCGCGCATCGAGCGCAATACGAACCTCTTCAGGAGAGCCAAATACCTTGCCTTCTCCCTTCGCCCCGACTCGTTCCTTGGTCAACCAGTAACATCCAAGCACCATGTCCTGCGACGGAACAGCAATCGGCTTCCCATTGGCGGGAGAGAGAATGTTATTGATCGACATCATCAACACACGCGCTTCAATCTGCGCTTCGACCGAAAGAGGCACGTGAACCGCCATCTGGTCGCCGTCGAAATCGGCGTTGAAGGCCGCGCAGACTAGGGGATGCAATCGGATCGCCTTGCCTTCAACCAGAACCGGATCGAAAGCCTGAATACCCAATCGATGCAGCGTAGGAGCACGGTTCAGCAGCACAGGATGCTCACGAATGACTTCATCAAGCACATCCCACACCTCAGGGCGTTCCTTCTCCACCAATCGCTTGGCACTCTTAATCGTAGTTGCCGCTCCTCGCTCTTCGAGTTTATGGAAGATGAACGGCTTGAACAGTTCCAGCGCCATTTTCTTTGGCAACCCGCACTGGTGTAGACGCAATTCAGGACCGACGACGATCACTGTACGACCAGAATAGTCCACACGCTTGCCGAGCAGGTTTTGACGGAACCGTCCTTGCTTCCCTTTCAGCATGTCGCTCAACGACTTGAGCGGCCGCTTGTTGGGACCACGAATCGCGCGCCCGCGTCGCCCGTTGTCGAAGAGCGCGTCCACAGCTTCCTGCAGCATCCGCATTTCGTTTCGAATGATGACGCCAGGAGCTTTCAATTCCATCAGACGCTTCAAACGATTATTCCGATTGATCACACGGCGATACAGATCGTTCAAGTCCGAGGTCGCGAACCGGCCTCCGTCCAGAGGGACGAGCGGGCGAAGTTCCGGCGGCAACACCGGAATGACGTCCATAATCATCCATTCCGGCATATTGCCTGATTTTCTGAAGGCCTCGATCACCTTCAACTGCTTTGCGTACTTCTTCTTCAGCGCAGCTGAAGTGGAGGTCTTGGATTTGGCCTTTATCTCATCCCACTTCCCGTTAATGTCGATTTTACGGAGCAGTTCCCGGATTGCATCGGCTCCGATTCCCACCTTGTAAGAGTTCGGTGCATACTCTGACTGCAGTTGACGGAGTTTTTCTTCCGTCACAAGCTCCTTTTCCGTCAGATCGGTCGAGCCGGCATCGATGCAGACGTAGCTCTCAAAGTAGAGGACCTTTTCCAACTGCTTCAAACTCATGTCGAGGAGCGTGCCGATGCGGCTCGGCACACCTTTCAAGAACCAGATGTGGGCGACCGGTGCAGCCAATTCGATATGGCCCATCCGCTCACGGCGGACTTTCGACTGAATGACCTCAACACCACACTTGTCACAGACGATGCCCCGGTGCTTCATGCGCTTGTACTTTCCGCAATTGCACTCCCAATCCTTAATGGGGCCGAAAATTTTCGCACAGAACAGCCCGTCCTTTTCCGGCTTGAACGACCGGTAATTGATCGTCTCCGGCTTTTTCACTTCGCCGTAAGACCAGGAACGGATCTTCTCCGGTGACGCGATGCGAATCCGCATCGAATCGAAAGACACCGAATCCCGCGGCTTTTCAAACAATGTGTATACGCCTTCCAAGGTAGTGACCTCCTACGATGCCGACTTAGAAGCCGGCACTCAAGTGGTTAGTCTTGCGTCTTGACCAACTCGACGTCGAGCCCCAGGCTTTGGAGTTCTTTGACCAAGACGTTAAACGACTCGGGCAACCCCGGCTCCAGGAAAGGTTCGCCTTTGACAACCGCTTCATACATGCGTGAGCGTCCAGGCACGTCGTCAGACTTGACCGTCAGGAATTCCTGAAGAGTCGACGCGGCTCCATAAGCCTGCAATGCCCAGACTTCCATTTCTCCCAACCGCTGACCGCCAAACTGAGCTTTACCGCCCAAAGGCTGCTGTGTAACGAGTGAATACGGACCGATCGAGCGCGCGTGAATTTTGTCGTCGACTAAATGGTGTAGCTTCAATACGTACATGTAGCCCACAGTGACAGGACTGCCGAACGCCTCACCGGTCCGTCCATCCATAAGAACCGATTGCCCGCTGGGCGGCAGCTTTGCCTTTTTCAGCAAGTCCTTAATTTCCTTTTCAGCTGCGCCGTCAAACACCGGACTTGCGACCTTGATGCCCAGGGCCTTCGCAGCCCAGCCAAGATGCGTCTCCAAGATCTGTCCAACGTTCATACGCGATGGTACGCCGAGCGGGTTCAACACGATCTCGACCGGCGTGCCATCCGGAAGATACGGCATGTCCTCTTCCGGCATCACGCGTGACACAACTCCCTTGTTGCCATGTCGACCGGCCATCTTGTCGCCGACTTGGATCTTTCTCTTCATCGAGATATAGACTTTAACGAGCTTGATAACCCCGGGCGGCAATTCATCGCCTCGTTTCAAGCGCCCGACCTTTTCGTCGTATAGCGTCTGCAGGATTTCGATCTGCTCTTTGGCCCGACGCTCAAGATCATCGAGCTCTTTCTGCTCGTCGGGATCACTGAGGATGATGTAGCGCACGGTGTCGTCCGGCAAGCGCTTGAGAATCTCCGCGGTCAACTTGCCCTTCTTTTTGAGAATGACGTCACCGCTCTCAGGATCCATCAGATCACGCCCAACGACCTTTCCAAGAAGAAGCTTCCTGACCTTCTTGTTCTTCTCTTCATCGATAATGCGTAGCTCTTCGTGGTGGTCACGCTGGAGCTTCATCTGATCTTCACTCTCAATACTCTTCGACCGTTCATCCTTGTCTAATCCCTTCCGGGAAAAAATCTTCACGTCGACAACAATGCCTTCGACACCGGGCGGAACCGTCAGTGACGTATCCTTCACATCGCCGGCCTTTTCGCCAAAGATGGCGCGCAGAAGCTTTTCTTCCGGCGTTAGCTGAGTCTCACCCTTGGGAGTAACTTTCCCAACAAGAATATCCCCCGGCTTGACCTCAGCTCCGATCCGGATGATTCCGCTCTCATCCAGATTTCGAAGCGCCTCTTCACCGACATTGGGAATGTCGCGAGTGATGTCTTCTTTCCCGAGTTTTGTATCGCGGGCTTCGACTTCGAACTCTTCGATGTGAATCGAGGTGAACGCATCCTCACGAACGAGTTTCTCGCTCAAGAGAATGGCATCTTCGAAATTGTAACCGCCCCACGGCATGAAGGCGACGAGCACATTCTTCCCCAACGCCAACTCGCCCTGATCGATTGCAGGACCGTCAGCCAAAACTTGGCCCTTCTTCACCGGCTGCCCAATTCGCACGACCGGAGTTTGAGTGATGCATGTGTTCTGGTTGGATCGTTGAAACTTGATCATCTCATAGGCATCAAGCCCTGAATCGTTCCGTTTTCGCCCCTCCTTCGAGTACGCACGCACGACAATTCTCGTGGCATCGACACTTTCAACAACACCAGCTCGTCTTGCTTGCACGACGTAGCCGGAATCCCGTGCAACCACCGCTTCCATCCCCGTGCCGACCAGCGGCGCTTCCGCCTTCAGCAAGGGCACAGCTTGACGCTGCATGTTTGAACCCATCAAAGCACGGTTTGCGTCGTCATGCTCCAGGAACGGCACGAGGGCTGTTGCCACGCTTACGACCTGTTTCGGCGATACGTCCATGTACTCCACTTTATCGGGTGTGGTTATAACGAAATCACCGCCGGATCTCGCCGACACCGTCTCCGATACCAACCGCCCTGACCCATCAACTTTTGAATTCGCCTGAGCAATCAAATACTTGTCGCCTTCAATCGCCGACAGGAATTCGATCTGGTCGGTCACGCGCCCCTTTTCGACCTTTCGATACGGTGCCTCGATAAATCCGAACTGATTAATACGGGCATAGGTCGCCAGTGACGTGATCAAGCCGATATTCGGACCTTCCGGCGTTTCGATCGGACAGATGCGGCTGTAGTGAGACGGATGAACGTCTCGCACTTCGAACCCGGCCCGCTCCCTGGTCAAACCACCCGGCCCGAGAGCTGAGAGTCGCCGCTTGTGAGTGATTTCTGCCAATGGATTCGTCTGATCCATGAATTGAGACAGCTGGCTGCTGCTGAAAAATTCTTTCACGGCAGCGACAACCGGCTTGGCATTGATCAAGTCATGCGGCAATACCGTTTCCATATCGAGCAGATTCATCCGCTCTTTGATGCTGCGCTCCATGCGCACGAGCCCGAGACGGAATTGATTTTCAAGCAATTCACCAACGGAACGGACGCGACGATTCCCCAAGTGGTCAATGTCGTCGATCTCGCCCTTCCCTACCTTCAAATTCACGAGATACCGGATGACCTCGACGATGTCCTGCGCAGTCAGTGTTCGCTGCTCCAAGGGCAGATCTAGCCCAAGCTTCTTGTTTAGCTTCAAGCGTCCAACCGGAGAGAGATCGTACCGTTTCGAGTTGAGAAAAAGATTATCGAACAGCGCTCGAGCAGTTTCCACCGAAGGCGTTTCCCCCGGCCGAAGGCGACGGTAGATCTCCACCATCGCTTCCTCCTTCGAAACCGTACGCTCCATTTCCAGGGTATCAAGAATGACCGGCGTCGAAGTTGCGGCGTCGAAGAAAATGATCTTGAATTCCTCTATCTCGCTCGCAACGATTTTCTCGATGATCTCCGCCGTGAGCCGTTGATTTTTCTCAGCCAACTTGTTCTTCTTGGCGTCGATCAGCTCACTCAGCACGGCACGGCCGACCAATTCGGCTGGTGAAAGCGGGATCTCTTTGACCCCTGCAGCCTTCAGTTTCGCAATCAATCCCTTCGTCAGCTTGGCTCCTTCTCGGACAAGCGGCTCCTTGCTTCCCTTCTCAAGAACCTCGGTGGAGCAACGCATTCCTTGATGGATTTCCGGATCAAGCTTACGCATCAACTGCCCCTTAACCAACCGAATTTCTTCAACCGGGTAATACATCTTGAGCAGGTCGTCGCTTGAAAACCCAAACGCTTTCAGAAGGATCGTTGCGGGCATTTTGCGCCGACGATCGATACGGACGTAGAGGATGTCGCGCGCGTCGAATTCAAAATCCAGCCAAGACCCGCGATAGGGGATAATACGCGCGGAATACAACACCTTGCCGCTCGCATGAGTCCGACCCTTGTCGTGTGTAAACGACGCGCCCGGCGACCGGTGTAACTGGCTGACAACAACCCGCTCCGTCCCGTTGACGATGAACGTGCCCCGTTCGGTCATCAATGGCAACTCGCCGACATAAACCTCCTGCTCGCGTACATCGAGCACTTTCTTCTTCGTGCCCTTGTCTTCCTTGTCGAACACCACAAGCCGTACTCGCAGCTTGAGTGGAACGGCAAACGTCATTCCCTGCTCGAGACATTCCCGCTCGTCATACTTTGGAGTTCCTAGCGTATAGCTTGTGAACTCCAAAATCGCCGTGTTGTTGTAGTCTGGAATGGGAAATACACTGGCCAAGGCCGCTTGCAGCCCATGGTCCTTCCGCCGTTCCGGTTCCACTTCAAATTGAAGAAATTCCTCGTACGAACGTTTCTGGATCTCTATGAGGTCCGGAATGTCGATGCTGGTTCGAATACGAGAAAAATCCTTACGCTCGACGAACTCTTGGAGAGTCGTTTCGGGCATTCCGCAGTCCTCCACTAAAAGTAGTTAGGCTCGGGCACCCGTAAGTTACGAGTGCCCGCAGATGCTAGACCGATCGAGCTTTACTTGATCTCGACTTTTGCACCGCTCTCTTCAAGCTTCTTCTTCATGCTATCCGCTTCTTCCTTAGCAACTCCGGCCTTGACGGGCTTCGGCGCGCCTTCGACGAGGTCCTTGGCTTCTTTGAGGCCGAGGCTTGTGAGCTCGCGGACCACCTTGATGATCTGAATCTTCTTATCCGCTGGAGCGGAGGCAAGAATGACGTCGAACGAGGTCTTTTCTTCTGCGGGAGCAGCCGCAGCTCCACCAGCGGCAGGCGCAGCGGCGATAGCGACGGGAGCAGCGGCGGTGACGCCGAACCGATTCTCAAGCCCCTTCACCAGTTCAGCCAAATCGAGCACACTCATGCTCTCAATGGCCTTGATCAATTCTTCCTGTGACAGTTTCCCCTCTGTAGCTGGCATGTCCCCTTCTCCTTTCCGTTTATCCTGAATGGCCGCAATGACTCGCACAAACTTGGTCAACACTGCATTCAACGTGTAAACGACGCCGCGAATCGGCCCCTGCATGGCCGACAGCAACATCGCAATCAACACTTCCTTCTTGGGAAGCATGGCCACAGCCGCCAATTCGGCCGGCTGCACCACTTTCCCTTCCAACACGCCCAACGTGATTCGAATTTTCTCCTCACGCTTTTCCGCTGAGATGAAATCCCGAAGAATTTTCGTCGGCAACACCGGATCGTCATAGCCGATGACCATCCCTGTCGGTCCCTTGAGATGCATCTTCAACCCGACGAGCGTTGTGCCATCCGTGGCTCTCATTGCCAGAGTATTCTTGACGACCTTGTACTCGGCTTTGGCCCCGCGCAACTGCTTGCGCAGTTCACTCACCTGATTGACTGGGAGCCCGACACATTCTGTGACAATCGCCAGTCGTGCACGCCCGAATTTCTCCGCCAATTCCGCAACTGCTGTCGCTTTCTCTTCCTTTTTCATGTTCGAACCCTTCCCCTTCTCACCGATGAGAATTCACTTAACTCCATTGCTTGGCGAGTGCGATAGGATCCAATTGCACCCCTGGTCCCATGGTGCTCGAAATCGTGACACTCTTGAGGTAGCGCCCTTTACAGGAAGCGGGTTTCGCTTTTATCACAGCTTCCAATACCGCCGAAGCGTTGTCGTAGAGCTGCTCAGATTGAAAAGACACTTTACCGACTGGTACTTGCACGATCCCGGCTTTCTCCACCTTATACTCCACACGGCCTTTTCTGATTTCCGATACCGCTTTTCCCACCTCGAACGTCACCGTCCCAGTCTTCGGATTCGGCATGAGGCCGCGAGGACCGAGCTGTTTCCCGAGCTTACCGACCGACGCCATTAAATCCGGTGTGGAAATGGCACAGTCGAAATCCATCCAGCCGCCCTTGATCTTTTCCATCAAATCATCAGACCCAACAAAATCGGCACCGGCTTGACGGGCTTCCTGCTCCTTTTCTCCCTTGGCAAACACGAGCACGCGCAGCTTCTTGCCGGTCCCGTGGGGCAACGACGTTGTGCCACGTACCATCTGGTCTGAGCGCTTTGGATCAACTCCTAATCGAATAGCCAGATCTACGGATTCGTCGAATTTAGCGAAGGCCGTATCCTTGACAAGCGTCACCGCCTCACGAAGAGGATACTGACGAGGCTCAACCTTCTCCTGTGCGGCTTTCATTTTCTTTCCCATGATTCTTTACCCCTCCTACCCCCTACCCTATTACGCCTAGGAACCCGATTCTCATCTATAAGTCCAACCTCAAAGGCCGACTTGCGCTGCACATCACTCAAGCAGGCGATGCGCCCGCCAACAACGAAACTCTACCCCTGAACAACGACACCCATGCTGCGGGCCGTCCCCTCGATAATTTTTTCGGCTCCAGCCAGATCAGCGGCATTCAAATCCGCCATTTTTTTCTGAGCAATCTCAGTCAGCTGCTTCCTGGTGATCTTTCCAACCTTATCTTTCTGCGGGACCCCTGATCCCTTGATAATACCGGCGGCCTTCTTTAATAAATCTGACGCCGGAGGCGTCTTCATAACAAAGGTGAAGCTCCGATCCTTGTAGACGGTTATGACAACGGGAATGATGCTATCCCCTTCCTTTTGGGTCTTGGCATTGAACTGTTTACAGAACTCCATGATATTGACGCCGTGTTGACCCAATGACGGTCCGACGGGAGGAGCGGGGTTTGCCTTCCCAGCAGGAATCTGTAATTTGATAAATGCTGATACTTCCTTGGCCATGCTTTACTCCATCGAGCTATCAGCCCTCTGCTATCGACTTTCAGTAGCCGAGAGAAGAATGCTGTACATTTTTTCTTCCGGTTAAATCCTCTCCACCTGTAAAAATCCGAGCTCCACTGGCGTCGACCGCCCGAAGATGCTGACCATGACCTTGAGGCGATTGTGGTCATGATCTACTTCATCGACCGCGCCGTTAAACCCGAGAAACGGCCCGTCGACGATTCGGACATTATCTCCTTTGATGAACTTCACCTGCTCGCGTGGTCCGGCGCTCCCTGCATCGACTTGTTTGAGCAACTCCGCGACCTCTTCATTAGTCAGAGGCGTAGGCTGCGCGCCTCCGCCAACAAATCCTGTCACCTTCGGGGTATCCTTGATCATCTGAAGCGTTTCATCGCCGACGGGGGTTTCCAACTCTACAAGGACATAGCCTGGGAAAAACTTCCGACGTGAAGTTCGACGCTTCCCATCCTTGATCTCAATGACATCCTCGGTCGGCACTAAAACTTGCCCGACCTTCTCCGCCAGACTCATTTGATTTGCGCGCTCAATCAGGCTGGTTTTAACCCGGCCCTCAAAGCCCGCATAGGTGTGAATCACGTACCAGTTTTTTCCCATGCCCTACCCTCTGATCAGTGGGTGATACCCCGTGGCTACAATATCTTACCGACCAACCAGACCAAGAACGAATCGACCACCGAAAGATACAACGACATCAAGACACAGAACACAATGACCACAGTGGTCGACCCAATCGTCTCCGCTCGGGTCGGGAAGGACACTTTCTTAAGCTCCGCCCGTACGTCGGTGAGAAATTCTTTCACCGTATTCATCATTCTCTTGAACATCGCGACGCGTACTCCTTAGAAAACTCAAATTCAAACAACGTGGGGCGTTATCTCGTTGGGCTCAATTACAACAGCCCTCCGAAGCGAGCAAGCTCTGGTTGGCAGGGGCACTAGGATTTGAACCCAGACTCTCGGTTTTGGAGACCGATGTGCTGCCATTAACACCATGCCCCTGCGCATTCGGCAGGCGAGGGGCTTAGGCAAGGGACTCTTCGGATTCCTGGTCCTCCTAGTCCTTTGTCTCGCGCCTCAAGCCCATCCCTTTATTTCACCTCTTTATGCGAAGTGTGCTTTCGGCAGAACTTGCAGAATTTATTCCGCTCTAAACGATCAGGATCGTTCTTCTTGTTCTTCATCGTCGAATAGTTCCGCTGTTTGCAAGCCGTGCATGCCAAATCAATGATTTCACGCATCGTGTAACTCCTCAGCCGTCAAGGGACAGCCCGCTGCTTGTTACGCCAAGATTTCGGTGACGACGCCGGAGCCCACAGTCTTGCCGCCCTCGCGCACCGCAAACCGCAGCCCCTGATCCATCGCGATGGGGCT
>NZ_CDLUDY010000291.1:0-2387 GCF_975968855.1 Petrachloros mirabilis | reverse complement strand
TTCGACCGAACAGCGCTTGGGACCGATATCCAGCGTCTATGAGGTTACGGCACACGACATCCTGGGCATGAACGCGCGCAACGTCGGCGAAGCGCTCCGGTTTGTTCCCGGTGTGATTATGGGACAAGGCGGACCGCGGAACGAGGCTCATATAATGGTTCGTGGCGTAGGACCGCGAGCGGGACTGTCGGGAGACGATTCGAAATACGCCGTGTTCATTGACGGCCGGCCCGTCTCCGAACCCTATCTAGGCACAGTCGATCTGTTCAACCTCCCCGTGGACAACATCGCCAAGATCAAGATCGTAAAAGGCCCGGCCGATGCCCCCTATGGACCCAATACGCTCGGCGGCGTGATCAATATCGTGACCAAACGGGGATCGAAACAATCGAGAACGCGGGCTACCACGAGCTATCAGGAAGACAATACCCAGGACTACTGGGTTGAGCACGGAGGAGAGAAGAGCCAATGGAACTACTACGTCACGGGCAGCATCCGTAAATCGAACGGCTTCCCCTTAGCTGACAGTTTCCAGCCGACGGCCACCGAGAACGGCGGGTTGCGGGAGCAGAGCCGATTTACCAAGTACAACATCTCGATGAATCTAGGCCGCGATTTCAATGAGACGGACAAGATCGCACTGCTCGCCGGCTACTATAAATCCAAATTCGACATTCCCGTCCCCACGGTCGGGTACAAAGCATTTCAAAGCGAGAATGGCCGCTTCACCGACTGGCAGCGATATTTCGTCGATCTCTCCGGAGAGACAAAAGCCACGGATTGGCTGAACCTCAGAGGAAAGGTCTATTTCGACAAATTCGACAACGAGCTGACATTTTTCTCCGACCAATCTTTCTCAACGATCGGGATCGATGGTTTCACAGGGGGTCAGACGATCAGCACGTTCAACAACTACGCCCTGGGCGCAAACCTTCAAGGCACGATCACCATCACACCCGACCTCCTGTTCAAAATCGGCACGATCAGCAAGCAAGATGTCGTCAACCGCCGGCGTGATACGGCAAGCCCTTTTGAAAACTACGAGACGGTGACGACCGACTTCTTCGTTCAGGCACAGTATTCGCCATTCCGCCAACTCATGTTCACCGCCGGATTCAACTACGATACGATTTACGTGCTCAATTCCTTCTTCGACCGCACCGACCGCAAGAAACCCCTGCACGCGTATAGTCCTACCGCCTCGATCATCTATGTTCCGATACCGGACACCCGCTTCCACGCCGCCTTCGGGAAAAAGAGCAACATGCCAAGGATGCAAAACCTGTTCGGCCAGAGAGCCGGCAACGTATCGCTGGTGCCGGAGAACAACCTTTCGTACGAGGTCGGGGTCACGCAATCCTTGTGGAACAACCGGATCGATCTCAGCGTCATCTATTTTGAGAACCACCTCGACAGCATCATCGAGCTCCAGGACAGACCCGGTGGTCCGATACAAGTCCCCTTCAACTCCTTCGTAGAGTTTGCCAATTCCGACAAATACACCACCCGTGGCGTTGACGTCATCTTCAACGCCAAATGGACGAAAGAGCTGTCGACCATCCTCAGCTATACGTATCTCAACACAATCAGCGAACGGCGCGGGGCTTCCCTCGACGCTCGCTTCACGAACGAACCGCTCGATCCGTCGTCTCCCCTTTTGGAACGCCCTCATCATCAGGTGAACGCTATCGCCAGATATGTCAAACCCATGGGCTTCAATGGGTTCGTCCAGGCGTCGTACATCAGCAACTCCTGGGATTCCAAGGCGCTCTTCAGCGATCCCTTCCCGCAGAACTTCGACCACAACGACGTTGTGAGAGTCGGCGGCTTCGTTCTCGTCAACACGAAGATCGCGTATGAGGTCTGGAAAGGCGTCAGGCCATTCCTCTTCGTGGAGAACCTGCTTGATTCTGACTACCAGCGTATTCGCGGGTTCCCGAGCGCGGGACGGTCGTTCTTCTTCGGAGTGAACGCGGCATTTTGAGGCTCGCCTTGACATGAACGGCCGAATTTCTTCAGTGACACCACTCGCCTTCCCCTTTCTCTGCCTGCTGCTGACAGCAGATCTTGTATCGCTCGCACAGGCCGGAACTCCGGCTCGAAGTGGGATGGAGGAGGATTCGCCTCCCATACTCATACAAGAATTAGAACTCATCAAGGAGGAAGAGAGCGTGAGCGTCGCGACGCGGCATGAGCAGCCGATCTCGCAGGCCCCATCGAACGTCTACGTCATTACGGCCGAGGACATCAGGCAGTCCGGCGCGACGGATATTCCCACCATCTTGCGGAGAATTCCAGGGATCGAAGTAATGCAGACAACCGGGGCTATGTTTAACGTCAGTGTCCGCGGAAATAATGAAATTGGCGCCAATAAGTTACTCGTCATG
>NZ_CDLUDY010000290.1:0-13777 GCF_975968855.1 Petrachloros mirabilis | reverse complement strand
CCTGGAAACATAGTTGCTGTCAGGCCGATGAAGTCGGCGATCACGCCTTCCTTCATCGGCCTGACAGCAACTATGTTTCCAGGCGTACGACCCAACATCTTTTTGGCATCAGCCCCGACAGCGAGAACCTTCTCGGTTTTCTTTTCTACAGCCACAACGGAAGGTTCGTTCAGCACGATCCCCTTGCCATGGACATAGACGAGCGTCGTGGCGGTGCCTAAATCGATCGCCAGATCGTTCGAGAACCAGCCGAAGATATCACTCGAAAATCCCACTCGTGATCTCCCTTCTGCTCAATTTCATTCCGCCAGTCGCCAGATTGACGCTGAATGAGGTTACACGATTAATCTGGAACGGCTAGACGGCCGATATCTAGCACCTGGGTCCCTGCGAGTTCGTCGCCGAGGCGACGGCCCTGTTCATTTCCAATGATCAATACGGCTTCAAACCCAACTACCACTGCTGATACTAACCAGCCTAGATAGGGCCCGACATATGGCACCGCAAAAGTCAGCTGTGCGAACGCAAAAGGAATGTTTCGAATAATGGATTCCCGAAACCCTGCCGGCTCACGTGTTTCCGGGAGAACCGTTTGCAAGCCGATCAGCCGTTTCCCGATGCTCCGCCCGCCTGCAAACCCATCAGCAACGAGGAGATACGCCAACCCGACAAGGAATCCAACAGGGACAATTATTTCCGCCGCCGCGGCCGCAAGAAACAAGTCGATCAGCTTGGCGATGAATCGGTTGAGTACTTGTGCCTTGGGGTAGATCCCGACACCCAATGGATTAACCCCAAACTGCTCTGTCAAAGGATCTCCTTATAATTCGTTGCAAAGTATAACAAATTCGAGGACCTGGTACAAACGAATCACCGTTCTTCGACCAAACGATTCTTACAATCGCATGAGTACTGCTACAATCGGCCATTTCTATGGCTCAACGGCACATTGCCATGAGTCTCATCTCTCGGTACAATTACGCTCCGCATCAACAAGAGGGAGTTGCTACCATGATTAAGGTATTGCGTTTTGCGAATGAAAAGTATCCCTGGTTCCTGGCCATCACCATAGGATTCATCGCTGTTACATTCATTGTTGGCATGGGCTGGTGGGGATTCGGAGAACAAACAGGAACGGTTGTCGCATCGGTAGGAGAATTGACGGTTTCCCAAGACGAATTTAAACGTGCTTACGAAAATACCTACCGATTTTACAAGGACAAAGTTCCAGGAGAATTCAAAGACGAAACGATCAAGCAATACGTCATCGAACAACTTGTTGATAACAAAGTATGGCTTATTGCCGCAGAGAATATGGGCTTGACGGTCTCCGAAGAAGATCTGCGGGAGTTGATCGTGCAAGTCCCGGAATTCCAGAAGAACGGGACCTTTGATCCGGAACAGTATCAACGTCTGCTAGCGGCGAACCACCTTACTCCTGCCGCTTTTGAGGCGATGGAGGCGAAGGAACTCCTGGGCAATAAAGCCCGCATGGTGGTCAGCAACGCTGTGGCGCTGACTCCGGATGAACTCGCTGAGGCCGAATCCCTACTGTTGCGTCAGGCAGATCCTGATCCGGCGAAGGCCGCTACTGCCAAAACTCGGGCCATTCAGGACGTGCTGCTACAAAAACAGCAACGTGCGTTGCAGGCCTATACGCAATCTCTGAAGGCCACGATCCCCATCAACATCCGACGCGAGTTGTTATAGAAATCTGCCACGAGCGGGAAGTAGGAGGTCTATTTGTCCTTTGGTCTCCTGTCCATCCTATAGGATCAACATCGCATCGCCGTAGCTATAAAACCTGTACCGTTCACGCACCGCTTCTTCGTAGGCGCTTCTGAGGGATTCGACACCGACAAAGGCCGAAACCAACATCAGCAATGTCGTCTCCGGCAGATGAAAGTTTGTCAACAACGCATCGGCCGTGCGAAACACATAGCCGGGCTTAATGAACAAGTTCGTTTCCCCTCGATACGGGTTTACGCAACCACGCCCGTCAGTCGCACTTTCCAGGGCACGTACGACAGTGGTACCGATCGCAATCACCCTGCTTCCCGCTTTTCTGGCACGTTCTATTGCCCGAACGGTTTCGTCCTCGATATCCACCCATTCGGCGGCCATCCGGTGATCTTCGATGCAATCAACCGTAACCGGCTTGAATGTTCCGATCCCAACATGCAACGTCACCCGCGATAACCCGACGCCTCGTTCCGCCAATCGAGCCAGCAACTCAGGAGTGAAATGAAGCCCGGCTGTCGGTGCCGCAATCGCACCTTCCTCGCGGGCAAATACCGTTTGATACCAGGTTCGGTCCCGTTCCGTCGGATTCCGTTTGATATAGGGAGGCAAGGGCATTTGCCCATGCGTCATGAAGAATTCTAAGGATGGGACAGTTCCTTCGATCCGCACAATAGTTCGACTCTCTTCTCGGGCTTCAACTCGGAGGGTTGTTTTGGAATCGACCTCGATAATGTTTCCGGGGCGCCACTTCCCCTTCATCAGGACTTCCCAAGTACGCTCGCCAATCTCCTTTACAAACAGAACATCAACCGGCGTTCCGGACGGCCGCCTCCGTGCACTAACCCTGGCAGCTCGGACCTTCGTATCGTTTACGATAAGTAAATCCCCCTTTCTCAAGAGATCAGGAAGCTCTGCAACACGTTTGTGGATGCACGAGCGGCTCGAACGACTCAAGATCATGAGTCTGGCATGGTCACGTGGAAGCACCGGCTCAGCGGCAATGAGTGAGGGGTCGAAAGGGAAGTTGAATTCGGACCGCTGCATCAAGAAGTTGGAGGGGTAGGCGGTTTCGTCAGCGCCATGTCCTGTAGTTCCGTGCCGGGATAGTAGTACGATAGAATAGTGGAGAAGGGATAGCCCAGCTCAGCCAATTCCTTCGCACCCCACTGACACATACCGACGGCATGACCTGCACCATAGCCAGACAACACAACGTCGCGGCCGACGGTTTCGATGGTGAACTGCGTGCTCGGTACCGTTGAATACCCCACTGCTTTGCGCAACTCTTCTCCGCGCAAGATTAGTTCGCCTTCGGAGTGCACGAGCCGGAGTGTGGCCACCCGTCCTCCACGGCTGAATGTCACGGGCGTGATCGCTGTGATAGTTCCGACGGAAATCCCCTGCTGACGAAGATTCTTTTCCAGCGTCTCCATCCGGAAAGATACTTTCCACTGATAATAGGGTGATTCGAGATCGAACGGACACTCCACCCCTTTCAAGTAGGGATACTCCTTCGACCACACGTTTACCGCATCTTCCGTCAATCCTGCCGCAGTGGAGGAAAAGGCCGCATAGATTGGCGCGCCCTGATAGGTCAGTACAAGCCCTCTGGTTTCATCCACGGCCCGCTCTACGGCTGCATCAACCCCATTCTTCCCCTTATAAACCTGGTCCTGCACTGTTGCCGATACGTCATACTCCCTGGCGGCACTCAGCATCTGCTGATACAGCGCATAGGTGCGTGCGGCGACCGCTTGAGCCTTCAACATTTCCGGATGCCAATTCGATTTGACTTCTGAGGGAACTACACCCTTGACATACTCTTCCAAATCAACTTGATTGATGATCAGGAACCCCTGCCCTTTTCTGATAACATGCACCAATCCGCTGACCGGTATGGCAACTCGCTGATCGGTAACCGGCTTTGCGGTTCCTTCGATCTTTGCGCTCGACTTTGTCAACAGCAAGGTCATTTCTTGCGAGCCCGTCCTCATCGTCAGCCGCTCATGCACCATGCGAACCCCGTTGACCTTGAATCCCTTCGCGTATGGTGTGATGCGGATAACCGGTTGAATGGCACGCCCTTGCCGGCTTGAGTCTGTCAGCCACACAGCTCCATCCGCTCGCACCTGCATCTTATGAACATCCGAAGCCAGGAGGACGCGAATCGACTGCGCCCCTTCGGCCCGTTGTGGGCCGCTACCGAGGCATAGCGAGATCGCGATACACAATCCCACCAAGAGCCGTACAGAGGTCAGCGACGGAAAAACCATGATAGTAAATAGAATAGCAGACTCAGAGCGATACTGAGGACAATGCTGGTACCCAGAGGAAAGAAAAACCTGAAATTTTCACGTTTGATGGAGATATCACCGGGAAGCTTACCAACCCAACTCAGAAGATTCCCGGCTCCAGGAACCCGGTCGACCAATATCAGCAAAGTGCCCAGGACCGCGATGATCGCGCCGATTACAATGAAGAATTTTCCCAGTGTTCCCCACTCTGTCATCAGCCTTTCACCAGACACTCGGCAATTTGAACCGCGTTGAGCGCAGCCCCTTTGCGGAGGTTGTCGGAGACCACCCATAGATTTAGGCCGTTGGCGATTGACTCATCCTCCCGCACGCGTCCCACATACACTTCGTCTTTTCCTGTGACATCCAACGGCATGGGGTACAGTTTCTTGCTTGGATCGTCGTAGACGATGACGCCGGGCATCGCCGCCAAAGCGGCACGGGCTTCGTTGGCCTTGAGCGGCTGTGCCAACTCGACGTTGATGGCCTCTGAATGGCAACGCAACACCGGAACCCGAACCGTCGTCGCTGTCACGCGCAGAGACGACGCACCAAGGATCTTTCTGGTCTCCTTAGCGATCTTTACTTCCTCCGAGCACTCGCCCCCGTCGTTGAACGAACCGATGTGCGGCAATAAATTGAAAGCAATCTGATAGGGGTATACTTCCGCCTTCGCATCGCGGAACGCCATCAAATCTTTGGTTTGTGTCATGAGTTCATCCATCGCCGCTGCTCCCGTTCCCGACACGGACTGGAAGGTCGTGACAACCACCCGCTTCACTCCAACCGCATCATGCAAAGGCTTGAGCGCCATAACCAGGGGCGTCGTCGTACAGTTGGGAATTGCCACGATACCGCGGGACATTGAGCTCAACGCATGAGCATTCACCTCAGGCACAACCAGAGGCACGTCATCTTCCATGCGGAAAACGCCGCTGTCATCGATCACGATGACGCCGGCAGCCCCCAACCGCTGGCCATACTCCCTGCTGATGGCATCGGTTGCCGAAATCAAGGCGATGTCCACCCCGGAAAATGCAGAATCCGCTGTGAGTTCCTCGACTCTCCATTCCTTGCCCTGGCAGGCCAACAACTCGCCGGCCGATCGTTTAGAAGCGAAGAGCCGCAGCGAATTCAGCGGGAACTTCCGTTCCTCAAGAATTTCCAGTGTTTCTTTTCCCACTGCTCCGGTGGCACCCAGGATAGCCACGACGTATCCCGATTTGTTTTTCTGCATGCGAGACGACCTATAATATGATTTCACGAATTCGATGGTTGAACGTATCCGCAATGAAGAGATGCCCACTCCGCTCTGTAATGCCAAACGGGAAATTCAAACTGGCCTCGAGCGCTGTGCCTCCATCACCTCCAAAATTTGCGATACCGACTCCCGCCAATCGATCCACCCGGCCGCTCTGACGGTCCCAACGTCTGACGAGATGATTGTCTGAATCGGTCATAAACAAATTCCCCTCGGAATCCACTGCGATCGCAGCAGGCCTCGATACGCTTGATGAGGGAGGCTCCACAGCCCCCTGATAGCGATACATTCCCCCGTCCCCCACGACCGTGCGAATCACCCTCGTCGAGGGATCAACCGCCCGAATGCGACCATTGAACGTATCGGCGATATAGAGGGTATCGTCTGCGCCGACCGCCAACCCACTTGGACCTGCGAGAGAGGCTTCCAGGGCCGGCATCCCGTCACCATTATATTCGGCTGCTCCGGTACCGGCGACCGTGCTTATCACCCCTGTGGACAAGTCGATCGCTCGGACCCGATTGTTGCTTTGATCGGCGATATACAGGGTTGAAGATCTTCCATCGACTGCAAGGGCGGATGGTTCATTCAAACCAGCTGAGACCGCAAGCCCACCATCTCCCCCATATCGGGGCTGACCGATACCGGCAACGGTTGAGATGATATTTGTTCCAGCCTCCACACGGCGGATCCGATGGTTCATCGTGTCGGCAATGTACAGATGACCCGCCCTATCAACAGCGATGGCAGAAGGGAAGTTGAGCACCGCTCGATCAGCCGGCCCGCCGTCACCGCCAAACCGCTTGGCTATACCACCACCATTGACCACATAGCGCACTGTCCCGCTTAAATCCGTCTGCTGGGCAAAGCCCCGTTCCCCCATCGTTCCGGCATCGGCGAACGGATCCTCGCTGCCGGCCTCCAGCTCGGTAGAAGGCTTTACACCTTCACGATGAGGGTCTGCGGCATCTGCACATCCTGCAATAGTGCTAATTATGTGAGTTGCTCGATCGACTTTTCGCACGACATGATTTTCCGAATCAGCAATAATCAGATTTCCTTGGCCGTCAACCGTTACCGCTTTTGGCTCGTTGAGCGAAGCCTTCGTCGCGAATCCGCCGTCGCCCTTGAAACCACTCTCGCCGTTTCCTGCAACCGTGCGAATCGTTCCTGTTTTGAGATCGATCGATGACGTCATCGTCCTGAACGCCTAGCCTAAATTCCTGATGATGGCTTCTCCCATTTCAGTCGTCCCCACCAACCGAGCCCCGGGGCTTTGGATGTCCTTCGTGCGATAGCCAAGATCCAAGGCCTTCACAATGGCTTTTTCGATTGCCTCCGCTTCTGTATCGAGTTTGAAGGCATACGACAAGAGCATTGCCGCGGAAGCAATGGTCGCAATGGGATTGGCGATGTTCTTCCCTGCGATGTCGGGAGCACTGCCGTGGATCGGCTCGAATAGCCCGATATTGGCCCCAATACTGGCGGACGGCAACATGCCGATCGACCCGGTCAGCATCGCTGCCTCGTCGCTCAGAATGTCGCCGAACATATTATTGCAGACCATCACGTCGAACTGCCTCGGATTGCGGACCAACTGCATCGCGGCATTATCGACATAAATATGGCTCAACGCGACATCAGGATATCCCTTCTGCACCTCGATCATGACCCTTCGCCAGAGCTCGGACGACTCCAACACATTAGCCTTGTCTACAGAAGTGACTTTCTTCTTCCGCTTTCTCGCTGCTTCAAAGGCAACGACGGCGATCCGGCGGATCTCTCCGCTCGTATAGACCTCAGTGTTAAAACCACGCTCTTCGCCATTCGGCATCTTTTCGATACCTTTTGGCTTCCCGAAGTAGATGCCGCCCGTAAGCTCGCGCACGACAAGGATATCGATCCCATCCACTACCTCACGCTTCAAGGTCGACGCATCAGCAAGGCTCGGATAAAGTTTGGCTGGCCGCAGATTGGCGTACAATCCGAGGGCTTCGCGAATTCCCAGAAGTGCTCGTTCCGGTCTCAATCCGTATTCGAGGCCTTCCCATTTTGGTCCCCCCACGGCCCCCAATAGCACTGCATCACTTTGTTTGGCTAGCGTCAATGTGTCTTGCGGCAACGGAACACCGACTTTGTCGATGGCCTGGCCACCGATATCCCCCGCGGAAAATTCGAACTGATGTCCGAATTTCTCGCCGATGACTTTCAAGACCTTGACCGCTTCCGGAACGATCTCCCGTCCCACTCCATCGCCTGCCAACACTGCAATCTTCGCCTTCACCTAGTGACTCCTTCGGCTTTACTCCAACACCTGCTCATCATCCATCTTCCACGCCGGATCGACGATACATAAGAATTCGATCGTTCCCGTACCGGTGTTCTCCAGCGACTGCTTCATGCCCGGAGGCACATACAATGTGGTCCCGGCTTCGACCGAAACGACTTCCTCTTCGATCATGAATCGACCCTGTCCCGCGATGAAGTAATAGACCTCCGACGAGGCCAACACATGCCACTTAGACCGCTGGCCCTGGCCTAACGTCCCATGTGCAAGGCTATAGCCCAGTTTCAGCTGGTGCTTGGCTGGATGAAAGATCTCGCGAAGACGGGTGTGGTCCCCAGCCAGAAACACTGGGCGGTCCGCTGCGGTGACCTTGAACACGGGAACATCCTTTTTCCATGTGCCTGGCAGTCGATAAGAATTGTTGACTCTACAGTGGCTAAGCCCGCTAAATCAAGTTTACCTTCTGTTCGCCTTGGGCCTGCTTTGCCGCCAAGTACGCCAACTTGTTTAAGGCGCTCAAGTAAGCGCGCGCGGAGGCCGTAATGATATCGGTGTCGGCCCCATGTCCCGACACAGTCCGCCCATCTTCTTGGACTCTGACTGAAACCTCACCTTGAGCATCAGTTCCTCCTGTGATCGCCTTCACGACGTACATCAGAAGCTTGCTCTTGGTTTGCGTGATCGACGCGATGGTCCGATATACGGCATCTACCGGACCGTCACCGGTCCCGGTCTGACTGATGGACTTTCCGTCAATTTCAAGCTCGACCGTAGCAGTCGGCTTCTGATCTGTTCCGCTTTGGACGTGAAAGGATTTCAAGCGGATACGATCTGCCATCTTGGATAATTCTTCCGACACAATCACCTCGAGATCTTCTTCATAGATCTCTTTCTTCTGATCCGCCAGTTTCTTAAACCTCTCGAAGGCATGGTTCACTTCTCCGTCCGTGAGCTTGTACCCCAATTCCTCAAGTCGCTGGCGAAACGCATGTCGGCCAGAAAGCTTCCCCATCACCATCTTGCTTTCAACCAACCCCACCGACTCCGGCCGCATGATTTCATAGGTCGTCTTATCCTTGAGCAGTCCGTCTTGATGGATCCCGGAGGCGTGGGCAAAGGCGTTCGCCCCGACGATCGCCTTATTCGGCTGCACCACCATCCCCGTAATCTTGCTGACCAAGCGACTCGTTTTAGAAATCTCTTCAGTGTTGACCTTGGTATCAGCGTGAAAGAGGTCTTTTCGTGTCCGCAACCCCATGACGATCTCTTCTAAGGACGTGTTGCCGGCCCGTTCGCCGATCCCGTTGATCGTACATTCGACCTGGCCTGCCCCTTCCATCACAGCCGCCAGACTGTTCGCCACTGCAAGGCCCAAGTCGTTATGGCAATGGACGGAGATCACGGCACGGGAACTATTGGGCACGTTTTCTCGTATTCCTCGGATGAGCTTGCCGAATTCTTGCGGAATTGCGTAACCGACCGTATCCGGGATATTCACAGTTCCGGCTCCGGCGGCAATCACCGCCTCGATCACTTCATACAGATAGGCAGGATCCGATCGACTGGCATCCATCGGTGAAAACTCGACATCTTCGACATAGCCCTTGGCCCGTTGGACCATTTCGACCGCGCGCTTCTTGGCCTCTTCTCGCGTCATCCGAAACTGATGTTTCAAATGGATGTCAGAAGTAGAAAGGAATGTGTGAATACGAACCTTCGGCGCGCCTTTCAAGGCATCCCAAGCCCGATCTATATCTTCGGGACGGGCCCGTGCCAAGCTGCAAATCGTCGGGCCTTCCACCTCCTGAGCGATACGTCTAACCGCCTCAAAATCTCCCGGAGAGCTGTAGGCAAACCCTGCTTCGATGATATCCACGCCGAGCCTTGCCAGTTGTTTCGCAACCATCACCTTTTCTTCGACGTTCATACTTGCACCTGGTGACTGTTCGCCATCGCGCAAGGTAGTGTCGAAAATTCTGACCATGCGTGTCATCGCATCACCTCTCTTCCCTCTCTAAAAACACGAAAGCCTTCGACCCCGTCTCTACGATCAGGGACGAAGGCTCGAAGCACTTCGTGGTACCACCCTGGTTCAGTGCTGAACGGCCAATCACATCGGCCATTCACCACCCTTCATTCAGCCCTTTACGAGGGCCACTCGGAATCCATTACTCTCGTTTCATGGATTCTGGCTCGGAGGCGAGTTCAGCGGGCTCTAGACTGGTTCGCACCAACCACCAGCTCTCTTAATTTCTAGACTTTACCGCCTACTACTCCTCGTCGTAGCTGTTACGATTTCTGTTCGAGTGCCGATGAGTCTCTCTTAGCCTGGGCCTGTCTCCCTACCAGTTTCGCGAATATCCCTATCAACCGTTCAACCGGGCCCATCAGCGCATACCCAGCAAAGATCACAAATAACATAACCTGCGGCCAGGCTGCCACCATGACGACGCCAAGGATTCCCCACACCAAGTAGGTGATGTGCTTCCCGCCGCGAAACTTGAGGTCCTTGAAGCTCCGATACTTGATGGTACTGACCATCAAAAACGAGAGAACCAACGTGATGATCAAGACCACGACCGGCTTGATTTCGGCTCCAACACGAACGATGTAGTGGTCGAAAATGACCATTGAGGCAACGACCCCGGCCGCAGCAGGAATTGCCAGCCCTGTGAAATACTTACCGTCTGAAACCGCGACGGTGGAATTGAACCGAGCAAGCCTCACCGCGCCCATCGCGACGTAGGCGAACATGACGGCGACCCCGAATGTCCCCTGACCGCTAAGGGCCCACGAATAGAGCAGAAGTCCCGGAGCAACCCCGAACGAAACCACATCGGAAAGCGAGTCGTACTCCAAGCCGAAATGGCTGGTGCTGTTCGTCAAACGAGCCGATTTACCATCCAGAACGTCGAAGATCATAGCGACGAGAATCGCAACGGCTGCAGCCATGTAGTTGGCATTGAACACCGACAGGATAGAGAAAACGCCGCAGAACAAGTTCCCCGTCGTAAAAAGATTTGGGATAACATGCATGGCGGCCCTGTGCCGCTTCCCGCCTCTAGCGAAGGATTGTCGCAACCCTCCTGTTGTTCTCATGGCAATTCCCCCACAATGGTTTCTCCACCTTTCACACGGTCACCAACAGCTACCTTGATACCGGCACCTGCCGGAAGAAACGTGTCCATTCGCGAACCAAATCGTATTAACCCGAACCGCTCTCCCCTGACCGCCTTCTCCCGCGGCGCAACCCAACAAACGATCCGCCTCGCAATCAAACCGGCCACCTGTACGCACAGCACCTTAGCACCCGTTACCGATTTAATCATTACAGCGTTTTGTTCGTTCTTGATCGTCGCCTCGGGCTTGCTGGCAACCAGGAACAACCCGGGCTGATATTGTACATCTTCGACAACCCCTTCGCACGGCATCCGGTTGATGTGGACGTCAAACACGTTCAAAAAGATCGTTACTCTAACACTCTTGTCTTTGAGGTAGCGGGGCTCGAATTCCTCTTCGATGGCGATGACCTTCCCATCCCCTGGTGCAACCACCACATTGGTACCTTGTGGAATCACCCGGTGCGGGTTTCGGAAAAACCAAGCGACGAAGAGGGTCAGCAGGCCACCCGCGCACACAGCCACGGTCCATTCCAACCATCCAGCCAGCAGTGTAACGCCGGCAGCGACTCCGATGAAGGGAATTCCCTCTTTAGCAACCGGAACGCCGACGGCGCGATCAGCCACAGATTCCTCGGTTGTCAGTTTTTATTCTTATCAACGAGCTGATCCTTCTTCAGCCATGGCATCATAGCCCGCAGTCGCGCACCGACCTCCTCGATCGGATGGGCTTCGCCCTTGGCTAAGAGGGCATTGTAGACAGGTCGGTTGGCTTGATTCTCCAGCACCCATTCCTTGGCAAACTGTCCCTGCTGTATCTCCGCGAGAATCTTTTTCATCTCCTGCTTGGTCTGCTCGGTGACAACCCGAGGTCCGCGCGTGACATCGCCATATTTTGCCGTCGTGCTGATCGAATAACGCATGTTCGCGATTCCGCCTTGATAGATCAAATCCACGATGAGTTTGACCTCGTGGAGACACTCGAAATAAGCCATCTCAGGTGAATAGCCCGCTTCGACAAGAGTTTCATACCCGGCTTGAATAAGCGACGTGAGCCCACCGCACAATACGGCTTGCTCACCGAAAAGATCAGTTTCAGTCTCTTCTCGAAAATTCGTTTCGATAATGCCGGCCCGTCCACCGCCGATGGCGCTGGCATAAGCCAATCCCACCTGCTTGGTCGTTCCACTCGGATCCTGGTGGATCGCCAACAAACAGGGTACGCCGCTCCCCTTCGTATATTCCGAACGCACCAAGTGCCCGGGCCCCTTGGGAGCCGCCATGAACACGTTGACCGTCGATGGGGGCACAATCTGACCGAAATGGATATTGAACCCGTGTCCGAAGGCAAGATAAGACCCCGATTTAAGATTCGGAGCCACGTCCTGTCGATAGATCGCCGCCTGCGCTTCGTCCGGGGCAAGGATCATGATAACATCCGAAGCCTTCACCGCATCGGCGACCGGCATGACCTTCAACCCGCTCTGTTCAGCCTTGCGCCATGAACTTCCTTCGCGCAACCCGATCACCACCGATACGCCGCTTTCTTTCATGTTCAGCGCATGAGCATGGCCCTGGCTCCCGTAGCCGATGACCGCTACCTTTTTGTTCTTGATCTGTTGAATATCCGCATCCTTGTCATAATAAATCTTCATAACGTTCTCCTGAGTAAGACAGTCGGTTGCTACATTGAGACGGATGGTGGAACGGGACCAGCGTCTATTCTCGGGCGACTTTCTTCGGTTGCGCCGACGAAGGGCGCAGCGGCTCGCGCGCAACAGCGACGCGCCCTGTCCTGGTCAATTCCTTAATTCCGAGCGGCTGCAACAGATTGATGATGGCTCCAATCTTCTTGGGATCGCCCGTCACCTCGATCGTATAGGTCGACGGCGTCGAGTCAATGACGTTGGCGCGGAAAATGTCGGCGATCCGCAAGGCCTCTGCGCGATCCTCCTGCCTCGTGTGCACCTTGATGAGGGCGGTCTCACGCGAGACGAAGTCGCTCTCGTTCAAATCCACAACTTTGATCACGTCGATCAGTTTATTGAGTTGCTTGACGATCTGCTCGACAATGCGATCGTCGCCGGACGTGACAATCGTCATCTGCGACATGGACGGATCGAGCGTCGGTGCGACCGAGAGACTCTCGATATTGAATCCCCGTCCGCTGAATAACCCCGCAATACGGGACAACACACCGAACTTGTTTTCGACCGTCACGGAGATAATGTGTTCCATCTCAATCCATATTTGAAAACCAAGGCGACCGAGAAGAGCTATGCCGTCAAAATCGTATCTTTATCTTCCGGGGCCACTTTACCTGAACCATTCTGCTTCTGTTTCAACTCCGGCGGATCCTCCAAGATCATCTGGTGGTTGCAACCACCGGCTGGGATCATTGGGTACACGTTTTCATAAGGATAAGTTGGGACATCGACAATGACTGGCTTGTCGATCGCGATCGCTTCCTTGAGCACACTGTCGAGATCGCCGACCTTGGTGGCACGCAACCCCACTGCGCCATAGGCTTCAGCCAGCTTGACGAAATCCGGCGTTGTCTCCAGATAGCTCGATGCATAGCGCCCTTCGTAGAAGAGGTCCTGCCACTGGCGCACCATCCCGTGGAAGCGGTTATTCAATACGATAATCTTGACTGGGAGCTTGCTGACCACGGCAGCGGCCATTTCCTGCATGTTCATTTGAAGGCTGCCGTCACCGGCGATGCACAACACCAACCTATTTCTGAACGCTGCTTGGGCCCCCATTGCTGCAGGAAATCCGAACCCCATCGTGCCGAGTCCGCCAGAGGTCAACCAGCGATTCGGCTTCGCAAGCTTGAAATATTGCGCAGCCCACATCTGGTGCTGGCCTACGTCCGTCGACACAATCGGATCACGGTCCTTCGTCAGCTCATAAAGCCGTTTGATGACGTGTTGCGGCTTGATCGGACCATCCTTCTCCTGTTGATAGCTCAAGGGATGCGTTCGTTCCCATTCACGAATTTGATCCCACCAGGCTCTGCGGAGTTCCTTTTGCTCTCCGTTGACCGTTACCTTCAGGATCTGGTTCAATT
>NZ_CDLUDY010000289.1:0-35878 GCF_975968855.1 Petrachloros mirabilis | reverse complement strand
GGACTCGACTGAAGATCTTGTGGAAGATTGGGGCATGCCGGATATCCTCGGAGGGGCACATCGCGTACTCACGAATCAAATAAGCCACTTGGGTGCAAGAAGCAAGATCCCTCCTAACCCTGCCATGACCACACCGCTGATCAACTTCAACCTGCGCCCGGTGCGTTCCTGCAGTTTCGTACGACTTAACGTAACTACGGCAATGGCGACCATGAGACCGTCATCGAACATATAAGCGACGTTATAGAGGCCGAGGTAGCCGTAATATGTCCACAGGGGCAATTGCTGAGCGGTGAGGATCTGCGTGTAGAGGGCTGGGAAGCCCGCGGTACAGAGAAATTCGATGATATTGACGAGGGTAGCCAGGATGACGATGCCGATCAACGCGCCGACAAGATTGTCAGCTTGAAGGATGGCCCGGACGCGGGCGTAGAAACTTGGTTTGGCGGACTCCGGAATACTCAGAGAGACGCCCCGATGCAGCGCGAAGAAGTCCTTTACGTTGATTGCTCCGACGAAGAGGGCGATGCCCCCGAGCCCGATCTGGACAGCTCGAGAAAATCCTATGAGAAGAAATAGATTCAGCCAGGCCGCCATGAATGCAAAATAGACCAAGCCGCTGACGACCACGAATGTTCCCGCGATGACCGCCATTTTCAGGCGGTCACGAAGGTTCACAAGAAGAGAGAGCAGAAACAGCAGCACCCACATCGCACAGGGGTTGAAGCCATCCAGAAGGCCGATGGCGATGGTGAAGAGGGGAAGACCGAGATCGCTGACGCGAATCTCGCCGAACCAGGTCGTCTCAATACCGGGAGACTTGATGGCTACTGCCTTCCCCGACCGGAGTTGATCGAGTCTTGCTCGAATTGCTCTCCCGGTAGTCTCGCTTGAATGAAATCCTACAATCAGGTCTGAACCGATGAAGAAGGAGGGAACACCAACGGTGAGAATACCTCGCTCGGCCGCCAAATCTGCGAGGCGCTTCCGAGCCTCTTCGTTTTCCGCAAGGTTATGGATGGCGATACGGAGCGCAGGCCGTTCCTGCTGGAGGTCGGCAAGAAAGATCTTTGCCTTCTCGCAGTGGGGACAGCCGGAACGGACAAAGACTTCTATGTCGAAGGCCGGTTCGCCGGCATGAACGACGATTCCATATCCTTGCACCAGCAGCAGGAGCCAGAGACCGAGAAGCGGGAAGAACTGCCGGAGGTCTTTCGGCTGACACCACACAATGGTGCGTTAACCCACCGCGTCGAACGGCGCCACCGATCTGATGTAGGACAGGACGTCGAGCATTTGCTCATCTGTCAATTTTCCGCGAAAGCTGTGCATGGGGGTAAAGAGAACACCGTTCGAAATCGTCACCAGCAACTCCCAGTCAGTCTTGAACCGGGAACTCTGAGATTGGAAATTTGCGGGCTGAACGATCAGATATTGCGCATCCGGTCCGTTGCCATCCAGCTTCTCTCCATGGCATCGGAGACAGTTTTTAACATAGATGGCCTCACCAGCCTTCGGGTTCCCCCGAACGCCTTGAGCTGAAACCCAGGAGGTGGCGATAAAAACAAATGCGATAGCAGCAACCAGTATTGATTTCATGGGTAATTCCTTTCAGCGTACGACGAGAATGGGACACGTCACTTCGTGGACGATTGCATGGGACGTGCTTCCTAGCAGGAAACGCTCCAGCCCCTTGCGCCCGTGTGAAGCGACGACGACAAGGTCCATGTCTTTCGCCTGCTCCGCCACTGCCTTGGCTACCTCGCCTACGACGACACGGGTGCCTATACTGTATCGGCTACCAATAAGGTCAGCTCCCACTGCCTTAACGAGATCGTCGGCATACGTTTTGGCGGTGTCCATCCAGGATTCTATTCCGGTGACACTGTAGGGCTCGGCTAAACGGATCGGGACGACGACGCTGAGCACGCAGAGGTCGACGGGATTGGCGAAAGGGAAAACAGTCAGCCATTGTGTGATCCGTTTGGCGTCTTCTTTCCCTTCGACTGCGACGAGCACCCTTTGGATGGGGCTGGATTTCCCCTTGACAATCAGGGTCGGGCGGGTGGCGTGCATGAGCACACGGTGGGAGACGCTTCCGAGGAAGAGTTCTGTCATTCGGTCGCGCCCTCGTGCTCCTATCGCGACGAGGTCGGCTCCGACTTGCTCAGCCGTTTTGAGGATAATCTCTGCGGGATTGCCGACCTCATGGACTTGCTTGATGGCTTCGGAATCGAAGGGGATCAAGTTGGCGGTGCGGGTTAAGACTTCTCGTCCCGCATCGATGAGAGCTTTCCGGAAATCTTCGTAGCCTTGCAGGTTAGCCGCCTGCGCCACGATAGGGTATTCAAAGATGCCGAGGTCGACCCCGTGGACCAGGGTCAGTTCGGTCGGCCGGTACACATGAAGTACTTGCTGCACGGTGGCGAACGCCTGTTCAGACCAATCGACCCCGACGACGATTTTCATTTGTGCCTCGTTCTAAATTGCAGTAAGGGGGGAACCGACTTCTCCATCTTCCTCGCTCCCTAGCTAGAGGGGGGACTCTTCCCGCTCGGCCCATTCACGAAGCGACTCATCTGCCAGATTCAGGTATTCCAAAACATCCCGGTCTTCGACCTGCGTGAAATCGATGTAGTGGTTGCCGACTGCCCAGAAAGGCTCCGGTGTAGCCAGCACCACGGTTTCGTCGACAAGGCTTCTGACCTTGGCGATGGTTTCAGCCGGTCCGACGGGGATAGCTGCCACAAGATGCGAGGGGACATGTTGGCGAATGGCTTCCACCGATGCAAAGAAGGTAGAGCCTGTGGCGATGCCGTCGTCTACGATGATGACCAGGTGGTCCTTGAGGGGCAGCAGTTGCCGCCCTTGCCGGTAGAGCTGTTGGCGGCGGGTGATCTCCTGCCGTTGAACATCGACGATATTTTTCAGATCTTTATGAGAAAGCCGAAATTCCGCCACCGCATCAGGGTTCAAGTAGATGTTACCGAGCTCGCTCACGGCGCCAAGCGCATATTCTGGGTTCCCCGGTGCGCCGATCTTGCGGGTGATGAACACATCCAGCGGAAGATGCAGCGCAATGCTCAACTGGTAGCCTACGGCAACGCCGCCTCGCGGGAGCGCCAGAATCACGCCGCCTTGGGTCTCTTTATATTGCTGCAACTTGGCGGCAAGCTGTCGTCCCGCCTCTTCGCGATTGTGAAACACCACTGAACAGACTCCCTTCGAAAAAAGTCTGAGTTCGAGGCTGCGATTTTCTTGCTACAGGATCCCGTTTGTAACACTGCCTCCAATCAGAAGCACGGCGAGTACAACTACAAGCGCTATCAACCACCAGAGCCGTCGGTGTCGGCGAGCGGCCTCTTCGTGCCAATGAATGTCCCAAGGTACTTCAAGATAATGAGGGTGACGGAACATAGCGCCCTCCTTTCCTGACAACCGAGGTAATGGCAGAATCTGCCTTGTTCATTTCCTTTCGGGCTAACCCCTGAGTCTCTCGAATTATGCTACCTTGATCTCAACCGCCTTAGGTTTCGCCTTTTCAGATTTCGGCAAGTGCACCCTCAGGACGCCGTCCTTTTGAACAGCATCTGACCAGTTCAGATCATAAGATAAAGATCGGGAACGACTTGGTTTCTCATCAAATCGGCCCGATCGAGTCCGATCTGTGCCCGGGAGCCATTGCCGATCTAAGGATGAATCCCATTCTTATGATTAACCGCTCTAAGACCATACGCGGCACCCATTTGCTCGAGTTATTACACCTCACATGATGTGCATCGGCAATGCCAGGAACGTAAGCGATTAGGAGAACCTGCCGAGTGCCGCACAGATTCAACGGGTTGAAAGAAACCGCCGCGCCGACCCACGACCGGCTGCGGTATGCACTGTTGCCTTCCAGGGCAGGCCCATGCCGAAGAATGGGGAATGTTTCAACAGTACAGGCAGCGCCGGGCTTTTCTAGAAAAGCGGATGTGGCGCGATACCGAATTGCAAAATCGGCTGAGATTCCCCCCCGACATTACCTACGATCCGCCAACGGTCGTTTTCTTTCTTCAGATAATGCACTTCCTCATACCAACTGTCGATCGGCGTCCGTAACGTCGTCGTTTTGGATGTTCCCCACACCACACCGGTGCAGGTGATTTCTGCGGTCAGCTTGCTGCCGGATCCCACGGTGCGAATGACGGAGAACGTATGAATGCTTTCGAGTTCTTTATAATGCTCGAAGAGTTGGCTCCAGATTTTTCTGATATCGGCTTTCTTGAGGCCATGGTACAGATACTTGTCTGAATACAGGGCCATGATGCCGTCCAGGTCCTGTGCCTGCATGGCTTGCTCTGCCTGATCAAATGCCGCCAGCAACTCTTTGAGGGTTGTCGCATCAACCTCCTGAATCGCGCTGGACGACAGCTGTGTTTTGGCTTCTCCGGTCAATGCGAGCGACGCCAAGAGGCCCACTCCAAGAATGAATGCGGAACAGATCGTCATCCCACGTATAGCCATTAAAGCAGCCCCCTGTAGATTGTGAAGAGCGGGTTCGAGCATGGGTTCTGCAAGGTAGAGACCAAGAACTCTTGCGTGGTGTTCGTGCAAGTCTCCAGTGAATTGAGGGAGTCCCGCATCTCGGCCGCTTGTGAAGGAGGACAAATTCTGTGGCAGAAGTCAGCAGCAGCCGCCAGGAGCCAGTGGAAAATCGCGTCAGAGACGTCGTGAACGTGGTTATCATGGGAGCCGCTGGCCGTGATTTTCACAACTTCAATGTCGTTTTTCGTGACGATTCTCGGTATCGCGTTGTGGCTTTTACCGCAGCCCAGATCCCTAACATCACAGGGCGGACGTACCCTCCTGAGCTAGCCGGAGCCCTCTATCCGAACGGCATCCCGATTGTTTCCGAGGAGGAATTAGAGTCTGTCATTGCCGCCCAGTCGGTGAAGCAAGTCGTCTTTGCCTACAGCGACGTCTCTCACGAACATGTCATGCATCAAGCCTCGCGTGTACTCGCGTCCGGTGCCGACTTTCGCTTGCTGGGGCCGCATTCGACGATGCTTCGTTCGTGCAAGCCGGTCATCTCGATTTGTGCTGTGCGGACAGGAGCAGGGAAGAGCCCGGTCACCAGGAAGATTGCCATGTGGCTGAAGGAAGAGGGGTACCGGATTGCAGTGGTCCGCCATCCGATGCCGTATGGTGATCTGGTGCAGCAGGCAGTCCAACGGTTTGCGACTCGGGAGGACCTTACGCAGGCGCATTGTACGATCGAAGAGCGAGAGGAGTATGAGCCTCACATCGCGCTTGGAGCGGTGGTGTTCGCGGGAGTTGACTATGCACGGATCCTCCGTCTGGCTGAATCCGAGGCTGACGTGATCCTCTGGGACGGAGGCAATAACGACTTTGCGTTTTTCGAACCGGATTTGGAAATTGTCCTCGTTGATCCCCACCGAGTCGGTCACGAACAAAGGTACTTTCCCGGAGAAGTCAATCTGCTTAGGGCCCACGTCATCGTCATTACAAAGGTGGACACGGCCGAGCCTTCCACTATCGAGGCAGTTCTTCGGACGATTCGGTTCGCCAATCAGAAGGCTCACGTCGTTGAATCAACTATGCCGTTCTCGGTGGAGGACGCTTCGCTGATCAAAGATAAGCGTGTGCTGGTGATCGAGGATGGACCGACTGTGACGCACGGCGGGATGCCCTATGGTGCCGGGATGCTCGCGGCTAAGAAATTCGGGGCAGCGACGATTGTCGATCCACGGTCGGCTGCAGTCGGAAGCCTCCGAGGGACCTTTCAAACCAACCCGCATCTGGAGAGCCTCCTGCCAGCCATGGGTTACGGTGATGATCAGATCAGGGACCTGGAGAAGACCGTGAACCAAGTGGAGTGCGATCTCGTGCTTATCGCGACGCCGGTCGATTTGCGTCGGCTGATCAACATCAGGCAGGAGAGCTGCCGGGTGCGCTATGAATTCGAAGAACCCAGCGGAAAGCTTCGCACTATTGTGATGAATGCACTGGCGAGCAGGCGGTAGCCAATGCCGGCTCTTTACAGGGTTACGGGAAATTAAAGAGCGGGGTGAGCGGTGCCGGTTCACAATGCGGATGTCGCCTCGGTTTTCGATGAGCTTGCGGATCTGCTCGATATCGAAGGCGCCAATTTATTCCGTATCCGCGCCTATCGCAATGCAGCACGCACGCTTCGGGATTTGTCTGAAGAAGTTTCTGCAATGGTGGCTAAGGGCGGGGATCTTACTGAATTGCCGGGCATCGGCGATGATTTGGCGGGGAAGATCAAAGAGATTGTCAAAACCGGAACAGCAGTCGCGCTCGAAGAACATCGGAAAAAGGTTCCGGCGACATTGACCGATCTGCTCAGAATTCCGGGGATCGGTCCGAAACGGGTGAAGGCGTTATATCGCGATCTTGGCATTCGGACGGTTGAACAACTGGAGAAAGCTGCGCAGGAGGGGCGGGTAAAGCCGCTTCAGGGATTTGGAGATAAGATCGAGCGCCATATTCTTGAGCAACTGAAAGCCAGGACTAGCTCCGAAAAACGTTTCAAGTTGGCGGTTGCGACTCAATACGCAGAAGCTCTGATGGATCATCTGAGGAAATCCTCGAGGGTGAAACGCGTCGTTGCGGCGGGAAGCTATAGGCGGGCCAAAGACACGATCGGAGATCTTGATATCCTCGTCACCGCGTCTTCGGACAGCCCGGTGATGAAGCGGTTTGTGTCCTATCCGGAAGTCGAAGAGGTCCTGGCGCATGGTGCGACCAAAGCGAGCGTCCGGCTCGTCTGTCACTTGCAAGTGGATGTACGGGTCGTCCCTGAGGAGAGTTACGGGGCGGCCCTCCAGTACTTCACTGGAAGTAAGGCGCACAATGTCGCCGTTCGTCAATTGGCCCAACAGCGCGGACTGAAGATCAACGAGTATGGAGTCTTCAGGGGGGATCGGTCGGTCGCGGGGAAGACTGAGGAATCGGTGTATGGCGCGGTCGGACTGCCTTGGATTCCGCCCGAACTTCGTGAGAATCGCGGGGAAATCGAAGCGGCGCAGACCGGACACTTGCCGGAGCTTGTTGAAGTCTGCGATCTGAAAGGGGATCTGCACGTCCACACCAAAGCAACCGATGGTCGGAATACCATCCGGGAAATGGCGGATGCGGCGAGAGGTTGTGGTCTTGAGTATCTGGCGATCACCGACCATTCGAGACGCCTCACGATGGCGAAAGGTCTCGATCCCAAGCGGTTGTTTGAACAGATTGAAGAGATCGATCGGCTGAATGAGGCCTTGAACGGCATCAGGTTGTTAAAGGGGATCGAGGTGGACATTCTGGAGGACGGGAGCCTTGATCTCCCTGATGAAGACTTGAGCCGGCTCGATCTGGTGGTCGGCGCAGTCCACAGCCATTTCAGACTCTCCCGGCAGAAACAGACGGAACGGATCATGCGAGCCATGGATCGCCCGTATTTCACAATCCTGGCACACCCCAGCGGGCGATTGATCGATGAACGAGCCGCGTACGATGTGGACATGCCGCGCCTGATCCGGCATGCACGCGCACGAGGCTGCTTTCTGGAAGTGAACGCACATCCGGTCCGTCTCGATCTCACCGACAGAGATTGTCAGATGGCGAAAGAGGAGGGTGTCATAGTTTGCATCAACTCCGACGCCCATAGCTCCCTCGATTTCTGGAATCTTCGCTACGGGGTCGGGCAGGCGCGCCGAGGATGGCTTGAAAAGGGGGATGTTCTGAACAGCAGGCCTTTGGGAAGCCTGCGGCCATTGCTGAATCGGACGAGGCTGAAGACCTGAATCGCAATGACATGAATCCTTTTCGGAGAATGTGGCTCACAAGGGTAACCCAACAATTCAGCCGAGAGGAGGTGTGTGTCCATGGTCAAGGTTGCCAAGAAATCCAGGCTTCAACAGAGGGCACTCGACCGCTGTCATCGCTGCGGCGGGCTCATGGTGCCGGAGCCGGTGTTCGAAATCGGATCGGTCGACTGGCGCTGTGTGAGCTGCGGCGAGCGGGTCGATCCGGTGATTCTCGCCCATCGCCAAAAGAACCTCTCGCGGTTAGAAGCCGACAAGCTTTTCGTCGGTCACGGGAAAACCCGTCTCGTCTGAATATCGCCCCCGCTCGTTTTCGGGGGCGCCATGATTCACTTTTCATATGGTGCCGTATCTACGTTTCGCCGCGGAGACTGCAGTGGCGACCGATGGGCTTCGTCCCGGAAGGACAGAGGCTACCATCAAACGATTCTTGCTGGCAGCGTGTCCGATAAAGTTTCGGTTCACGCGTCGTGTTCCGTCTTGAGCATGAGAGAGGAAGGAGTGCCATGCCGACACCCGAAGAACTGCTCGCGAAAGCGCAGAAGCCGGGCGAGAAGTCGATGCGGCTTCACGCCTACTACAAGGGGAAGATCCAAACGGCACCCAAGTGCCCCATACGCGGACCGGAGGACTTTGCAATTTGGTATACACCGGGCGTGGCTGCTCCTTGCCAAGCCATTCAGAAAACGCCGGAACTCGTTTACGATCTGACGAACAAAGGAAACAGCATCGCCGTTGTATCGGACGGCACCCGTGTATTGGGCCTCGGCGATATCGGGCCGAAAGCGGGCATGCCGGTCATGGAAGGCAAGGCATTGCTGTTCAAATATCTCGGCGGCGTGGATGCCGTGCCGATCTGTTTGGGGACGAAAGAACCGGAAGAAATCGTCCGGACAGTGAAGCTTCTTGCGCCGTCCTTCGGGGGCATAAACCTCGAAGACATCGCCATGCCGAAGTGTTTTCGCGTCTTGCAGGAAGCCCGTCGCACTTGCGACATTCCCGTCTGGCATGACGATCAGCAGGGGACCGGAACGGTCCTTCTCGCGGCATTGGTCAACGCGCTGAAGATCGTCGACAAGCCGATCGGAAAGATTCGTATTGCCATGATCGGCATGGGTGCGGCCAACGTGCCCACGTATCGAATCTTGAAGGCCAACGGAGCGGATGCTGCCGCGATCGTGGCGTGTGACCTCGGAGGCATACTCGGGAAGCACCGTGCCGAGTATCGAGCCAATCCCGATTACATTGAACAGTGGAAGATCTGCCGGGAATCGAACGGCGACAACCGGCGAGGCGGGATTGCCGAGACGCTTCGAGGAGCGGACGTGTGCATCGCGTTTTCAGCAGGAGGGATCATCAAACCGGAATGGGTCAAGACGATGGCGAAAGATCCCGTCATCTTTGCCTGTGCCAATCCGGTCCCGGAAATCTGGCCGTGGGAGGCAAAGGAAGCAGGGGCCAGCATAGTGGCCACAGGGCGGAGCGATTTTCCGAATCAGGTGAACAATTCGCTTGTGTTTCCGGGAATTTTTCGCGGAGCATTGGATGTGCGGGCGAGAACGATCTCGGACGAGATGGCGATTGCAGCCGCCATGGAACTGGCGGCCTGCGCGGAAGAACGAGGCATCGGTGACAGCAATATCATCTGCACGATGGAGGAATGGGAGGTCGTCCCACGCATTGCGGCCGCGACTGCGCTCATGGCGCAGAAACAGGGGTTGGCTCAATTGAGCCGATCGAAGGAGCAGCTCATAGAGGAGGCGGTAAGGAGGATCGGGGAAGCGAGAGACGGGCTTCGCCTTTTCATGAACGAAGGAGTGATTCCTCCGGCACCAAAATAGATTGTTGCAAGAAAGATCATTGATTCTAGAAGAGGGGTGATTAAGTAAGAATTGAAGGAGGTGGCCAGTGCTTATGAGAGGTCAGCAGCCTTGGTTTTGACTCGCTCTTGCACAGCCAGCGTGCAGAGGAAGCGGGTCTGCTTCAGTAGCGGTTTCGGGTTCAGGGTGCGCGCTTTCAATTGTCGGTGCCACTAGGCATGGCCGTTTATGCGAGCCGGTACGAAGATTGAGGCGCGGGGCAACCAGCCTTAGGCGACTGAAGGGTTGCTAAATCTGATTCCGGCCAATCGGCAAGTCCCGTGGTCCATGCAGGGGCGAGCTTTTTTTATGCTTTCCTCTTCGTATACTACCTTTCCTCCTTTCGGACGCTTGGAGCGTTTTCATCTTTAAGGGGCGGAGCGAGTTGTGGTGGTTTCACTCTGATTCGATCGTAGGGATCGGGACGCACAACGAAGTTCTTAGCGCTCCCTCTTGTGTCTCCCAATAGGACAACTGCCCACTCCTAAGAACGCTATAGCTTCTGTCGTTTGTTCAGAATTCGGGCTGCACGGTATGTTACCCATCCCATGTAGAGCATGAGCATGACGCCGAGCAACTCAAGGATATGGACTAGATGCCATCCCTCGATCAATTCCACCTCGACGACGATCAGCAAGATCGTGGCGACGAGAAAGACAAACACATGTTGGCGCGGCATGGTGAAAACCTCTCGCAGAAATGCCCTCACCCATCCATATTTGCCATCCATGCTCGATGACCTCCTCCTGATCCCTTCGATGTGACCGATTCCTATTGATAGGTTCCGATAATACGAGCCTCATCTCGTTGGAGCTATGGGATTCATCGCACAGGGAGGAAAAAAACTGAGCGAAGGCGGGCTTAGAGAGCTTTCACAACTTGTGGAGGAGTTGGAGGGATTTTAGGCTTCCCACCCGTCAGTGGGCCCGCTCACCACCCCTGCACTTGGCCTCAATTCCCTTCGGTGTTCCTCTCACCGAGGCCTTCGCTCAATTACTAGTTAACTCTCTTACCTGCTATGTCAACCTCCTGAGCTCTGCCCAACAGCACCGTAACCATCGCGTTCCAGCCGAACAAAAATATTTTTACTTCAACTTCCCCCGGTAGTTGGCGCCCATAGTGGACGGGAGATCAAGCTCATTAAAGTTATTCCCGCAAAGGTTGCGCCGGCGTAGAACGTGAACGGTGCGCCTACCTGATCCCAGAGGAGTCCAGCCAACAGACTGGCGATCAGCATAGCAAACCCGCTTGAAAGGTAGAAGAATCCGAAGGCTGTCCCCCGCAGATCGGACGGAGCCGCCTCGGCCACCATTGCGGCGAGCAACCCTTGCGTCATACCCATATGGAGACCCCACAACATGATCCCCAGCAGCACAGTGCTCCAATGAGCTCCTCTCGCCAGCACCAGATCAGCCGCAATAAGAACCACGAGCCCAAGCATGAGGAGCCTATTGTGACTCGCCCTGTCGGCAAGTTTGCCGAAGGGATAGGCGGAAAGGGCATAGACAATGTTCATCGCAACCATGACCAATGGTACAAGGGGAATCGCCACTCCTGCTTGCTGGGCACGGAGGACCAGAAACGCCTCGCTGAATCGTGCCAAAGTGAAGGTGGCCCCGATGCCGACAACCCACCAATACGTTGCTGTTAAACGGGAAATATTTTCTCGATGGATCGGGTTTCTCGTCGTACGGCTCCGCACATGAAGTGGCTCCTGGATACAGAAATGGAGCAGCGCTACAGCGCTCAAACCCGGAATAAGCGCGACCCAGAATACCGCTCGGAAATCATTGGCCCACAGCAGCATCAGCCCGGCGGCAAGCAAAGGTCCCACAAAGGCGCCAACGGTATCGAGCGCCTGCCGCAAACCGAACGCCGCGCCGCGAAGGGACGGAGGGGTGATGTCGGCGACCAAAGCATCACGAGGCGCGCCGCGGATGCCTTTCCCGACTCTGTCCAGCAGGCGAGCGGTCAATACGAGACCGATGCCTGAGGCCACGGCAAAGAGGGGTTTGGTGACGGCGCCCAAGGTGTAGCCAAGCAAGGCCAATCCCTTCCGTTTCCCCAGATAGTCGCTTAAGGTTCCCGAAAAGAATTTGACACCGAGCGCCAGTGACTCGGCGAGACCTTCAACCATCCCGACGGCAATGGTCCCGGTTCCGAGAACCGTGACCATGAATAACGGAAGCAGGCTGTGGATCATTTCCGACGAAATATCCATGAGCAGGCTGACTGTTCCAAGTACCCAGACCCCTGACGGAATATGGTGCAAAGTGGGATGTCCTGCTGCTTGTGGCTGCATCGTTTGTGGTCTCGGCTGAAGTCGACGCGGAATCGACCTGTTCCGGCCTATTGATTGTTTCCGGCAGAGTATCAGAACCGACGATCTGATTGAACGAGACAGGATAGAGGTCAATGGCTGACGGGAAAGGGAAAATCGTCGCAGGGAACGGCTATTTCTTTGTCTCTTCCGTCATGGTCCGATCCCGCAGCTTTCTCACCAAAATTTGATACGAATCTTCACGGATGATCTTATTGAATTGGCTTCGATAATTCTTCACGAGGCTCACGCCGTCCACGATGATGTCATAGGCATGCCAGCGGCTTCCCTTCAGAAATAGACGATAGTCCATGGGAATTTCCAGTTTGCTTGACCGTAGCTCGGTTCGCACTTCGGCATAAGTTCCCTCAACGCGCTCGGAGAGATACAAAACTTGTTCTCCGGCGTATCCTTCTATCTTCTCGGCGTAGCGGTCCGAGAGAAAACTCTTGAAGAGTTCGACGAACTCTTTGCGCTCGGTCTCGCTCAGGGTTCTCCAATGGGCGGCTAACGCCCGTTTTGACATCTCCGCGTAATCGAAACGGCTTGCGATGACCTCTTCAAGCATTCGTCGACGCTGGATCAGCTTGGCCGGATCCTTAAGTTCCGGGTCTTCGAGAATGCGGATCACTTCGTCGATCGTGGCACGGACCACCTCGGTGGGAGTTTCCTGGCCTGCGAAGGCGGTCGAGACTTGCAGTACGATGGCGGCAAACAATCCTGCGAGATAGAGTGTTGTGAATGGAGTGTTGCACATTAGAGCCGTGATACCGTACCTCCCTCTTTCTCTTTCTGGGCCGGCGAAGTTTTTACAGATTTGCGATCATCTGGTCCAGCTGCTTGATCCATTCTCCTGGCAGCGTCATTTCAATCTGCAGTTAACGCGTCAGTCTCTGCTCGAGAGATCCTACGCTCATCCGTTCTTTTCGAAAAAGAGTCTCACTTTGCCTTAAGCCAGGACAAGACAACAAGGGGCACTAGGTACGGGTAAAGAGCAGATCTTTTGATCTCCACCTTATGCAGACTCCGATAGGATGTCAGGGTAATCCATTTGCCGTGTGCTGGAATAGTCCCCGTATCATCGCGAATCATTCCACACATGCAACACGTAGGCAGGAGAGGTGCAAGGCTCGGGAAGGTTTTGCGCGCGAGGATTGCCTCGAAGGAAATAAACAGTCCTTTCGCCTGAACTGACAGCAAGGGAGATAATTAATCACAACCCGGTCTTTTATGATGACAAGTCGGAGCAACGGGTATGCCATGCAGGGAGTCGATTTGAAATGTGAATGAAAGAAACGGCTTTGCTAAAAGGCGCACGGAAGGCGGATAAGTGTTTCAGATACGGGTGATGACATATTCACCACGTACTTGCGCAATGCTGTCGCAAGAAGCGACACAAGCTGATTGTCAGAGCTTGCGAGCGACAACTTCATGACCTGATGAGACAGAACCAATCAGGCATAGGAGAGGATCCGGACAGAAGAAAAGCAGCTGACTATTGGTGACGGTGCTGGGGGTGCCGGCAATCTCCCTTGCTGATGCCATGACATTATTCAACTTTCTGTTTGAGAAAGGATCAGCACGACCCTCTCATCCTGTTGAGAGAGGCCGGGCAGTCTGAATCCCTTCACACGAACCGGCTGAGAAGGTGATCCGACAAGACGGTGCAGATGCTCGATGCTTGAGTGACTAGCGCTCATACGGAATGAATTCTTGCTCACGATTTCACGAGCAAGGTCTTTGAGGCAATTGGGAAGCACCTGCGCCGACCTGGAATCGGGATACTCTGAGAGTAGCAACCTTATGAGTTCGATAGCTCTATTGTCGATGAAAAGCAGACGGCAGTCCTTTGAGGACACCACAATGGTGCCGGTGGCGCCGAGCTTTGTTGCGGGGCAGATGTGATCGGAATCCGAATCGGTAGATGACATTCAGGTAATTTCTTGGGAAACCAATACAATAAATCGCTTGCCTTCCCAAGAGACTAGGGTGGGTCGAGGTGCAGCGATTGCTGTGATGAGCATCATCTTTACGTCATCGAGCTTTTCGAGGGGAACTGGGACGATTACTAGTCGGGGAGGAAGATATTACTGGCCTCTGCCCGACGGCATCTCGTCTATTGTCAGGTAGGGGGGAAAGGCATAGACTCGTACCGCAATTCGCCCCTAAGTACAAGGCGGTCGTGAGTAGGAACTTGTCGATGTCACGACCGTCCTAGTCGAGATTGGAGGGTAGTTTGTGGCTGCGAGACGAAGGCCTCGCCAGAAGACCAGACCTGACAAGACTGGCGCCAGATATAGGAACGCTAAACCGCGACTGCTAAAGGCGTTCCCTAGCCTCAGAGGACACAAACGGGTTGAGTGTGATCTGGAGGTTCAACGTGCCAGGCTTAAGAAGATCATCGATTCATCGTTGGACGCGATCATAACGGTCGATGAAACACAACGCGTCGTCGAATTCAATAAGGCAGCCGAGTCGATGTTTCTTTGCTCTGCGGTAGAGGTCAAGGGGCAGCCGCTGGATCGATTCGTTCCAAAGCGGTTTCGCGCGACGAATCGCGGTCTTATCAAGGCTTTTGCGCAAGCAAAGAAGGGCTCTGAAAAGCCCGGTCGGCTCAACCTGATGGTAGGGCTTCGGACCGGTGGAGAGGAATTCCCGTTCGAAAGTTCAATCTCACAGGTCAGTGTCGGGAAGAGGAAGCTCATAACCATCGTCCTTCGTGATGTCACCGAGCGTCAGTTGGCGGAACGCGCGTTGCGCGAAGAGGAGGAGCGGTTCGGAACGTTCCTCGATCACGCGCCGAATCTCGCGTTTCTCAAGGGAACAGACGGTCGATATCTCTACGTGAATCGCCGGTTCGAGGAAGTGTTCCAGTTCGGGCGAGGGACCGTGCTTGGGAGGAAAGATGTCGACGTTTTCCCGCGGGAACAGGCCGATCAGTTTCAGAGGAATGATCGCCGTGTCCTGGAGTCCGGACAAGCTGAGGAGTTCGAGGAAACTGCCTGGTACGGCGACGGCCTCCATACAAGCATCGTCGTAAAGTTTCCGTTGCGAGATACAGCGGGCAGGATTTACGCAATCGGCGGCATCGTCACAGACATCACCGATCGGAAACGGGCAGAAGAGGCCTTACGAGAGAACGATCTACGCATGAGAGCGTTCTTGGAAAACAGTGCGACCATCGCATGGATAAAGGATGCCGAAGGCAGACATGTTTACCTTAGCCAGAACTATGAGCGAAGGTTCAACGTTCGACTCGAAGATTGGCTGGGCAAGACCGACTTTGAGGTGTGGCCGCAAGATATCGCCGAAAGGTTTCGAGAGCATGATGCGATCGTCCTGAAGGAAAACCGCCGCCTGGAAGTGGTGGAGCAGGCCAGGGATGCGGACGGAAACGTGTCTTGGTGGCTGAACAGCAAGTTCCTCTTCCAGGATTCGTGCGGGCGGAAATACATCGGAGGGCTCGGGGTAGACATCACGGATCGCAAACAAGCCGAGGAAGAGTTACAACTGAGCCAGGAGATGCTTCGGCGGCACCGGTCCCAACTGCAAGACTTGGCTAACAAGTTGTTCGCCGCTCAGGAGACAGAGCGGCAACGCATTGCACGAGAGCTTCACGACGATTTCAGCCAGCGTCTCGCCGCGCTGGTGCTTGACATTGCATCGTTGGAGCAGCATGCCTCCGTTCTACCCGAGCGCATTTCAAAACCGCTGGAACCGATTCGTGAACAGCTCGAGCAGCTCGCAGACGACGTGCATAACATGGCATATCAACTTCATCCTTCCGTGCTCGTCCACGCAGGTCTGCACCCGGCGATCAATGATCACGTCCATAAGGTTGCTGCCAGAACCGGTCTTCGTATCTTGTGCAAAGCCAAGGATGTTCCTTCGTCGCTGTCCATCGAGCAATCGACCTGTCTCTTCCGTATCGTGCAGGAGTGCCTGCAGAATATTCACAAGCACGCGAATGCCCATGAGGTCATGATCAGGTTGAGTGGATCTTCGAAAGGGATCGGTGTGTCTGTGACCGACAACGGGAAGGGATTCGACGTAGGCGGCAAGAACAGCCAGAATAAGGGGTTGGGTTTGATCAGCATGCACGAGCGGATGCGGCTTATGGGCGGTTTCCTTCGTGTTCATTCTCGTCCAGCAGACGGGACGAAGGTTTGTGCCTGGATCCCGTTGAAGGAGGGCAAAGCGTGACACGGCCGCGTATCTTGATGGCGGATGACCATTCGATTGTGTTGGCCGGGCTGAAAAAGCTCGTAGAGACGGAAGGCGAAGTTGTTGGCACAGTTGAAGATGGCCGTACATTGGTAGAGGAAGCGAAAAAACTGCGACCGGACATTATTCTTCTGGACATTTCCATGCCTCTCTTAAATGGATTGGATGCGGCGCGCCAGCTGACAAAGGTGGTTCCGGAGTGCAAGCTCGTGTTTCTGACTATGCATTCCACGCCGGCCTATGCCATGGAAGCCTTCAAGGCAGGCGCTTCCGGCTATTTAATCAAGCGGTCCGCCACGTCGGAACTGAAGCACGCTCTTCGGGCTGTCATGAGCGGCCAGCATTACATGACCCCCCTCATCACTAAGGATGTGTTGGCCGCAACACTCCAGCCGATTGAGGAGACGAAACAACAACGGCCGCCTGCCACCCTGACACCGCGACAGCGGGAAGTGCTCCAGCTTGTGGCGGAGGGTAAAGGGACCAAAGAGATCGCCCGCATATTAAACATCTCCGTTAAAACGGTGGAATTTCACAAATTCCGCATTATGGACGAACTCGATCTGCATTCCACTGCGGAACTGACCAGATACGCGATTGCCGAAGGATTGGTGAGCTTGTAATTGCGCAGGAACCAATACCACTCTTGGCGGCAGGAGGTTGTGGATGGCTTAAGGTCTGCTTCCTGCCGCTGTCAATGCGGTTTTTCCACACCAGCTTCTCGCCGCACTAGTAATTTTTATTTGCCGTGCTAGCACCTCTTCTAGTTCCCGTCTGAATCGATTTCCTCTACCGTATACCCGGTATCGGGAAGGTAAAGTTCCCGCGAGCGAGGACGCAAGTCACTGTTGGGGAACTTATTTCGCGGAGCGCTTGATTCTCTTCCCTTCATACCGTGAGGAAGCTCGTATGAATCCTTTTAAAGAATTGTTGCTCGAACGTATTAACCATAAAGCCAACTGAGGGGGTGTGCCATGGCTGTCTCTGCAACCATTTCCCGTGTTCAGGAAGCGCTGGAGAAGCTGGGTACTGATTGTCCCCTGGAAGAGGTGACTGGGCTCTGTCCTGATCTCACGTGGAATCAGGTATTTGTTGCCATTGATTATTTGAGTCGGACGGGTCTTGTCAGCGTGACGCTGGATCCAGGGCGAACCTATAAGGTCAGGGCTTGCAAGCAAAAAAGGCGGGGGGAACCGTCTGTATCCCCCTTTGTCTGAGAAGCAGATTGTTCGAATAAATTCTGATGGGCCGTCCTAGTAAGTTCCCTAGGCCACCCTCGGATGACAACTATGTTACGGTGCGCTTGCTGGGGCACCGCGTTCCATGGGGTAAGAAACCTGAATGCAAAGGAAAGAGCGTCCGATCGTACAACACTCGGAGGTTTCGATGGAAACTCAAGCGATTCAGGAACCGAAAAAAGTTGCCTCGTCCCCGGCAAGGACTTGTACGCACCAGCGGCTAATTGATGATGTCCTGACCAGAGGAGGAAGGCGGACAGGAAAAGTCCGCTGCGTGGAATGCGGCGCCGTTTTTGAGGATCCTTATCTTGGTTTCAAGTGACAGTGGCGAATGCCAACAACACGCCGCTCTTACCTCCCTCCCGGGAATTTCACCCAGTGAATGCGATGAGAACAGGCAGAAGAAGGTAGAAAGACGTTCTCACTGCTGCTTCAGGCGAAGCATCTTATTTTCAACCTTTGTATCCTGGATCAACTTGCTGAAGCTGTCGGTCAGGACCTCGTTGAGCACGGCTTCCATATCTTCATTGTCGAACCAAAAGACGTCTTCCTCTCCACTGCCGTTCAAGGTCATGCGGACGATGCTGCCGTCGGCTGTGTTCGTGGCGCGCATGGCGAACTTCGTTTTGGCAGTCAATTCCGTGGAGCCGAACCGGCTCTTGGCGTGCACAAACAGTTCTTGAATTTTCCCGGTTAAGGTGACGTCCGATTCTTCATTGCTCCCGAACTTAGTAATGTGCCAGCCTTTTGAGGTCAGGTATTCCGTCAGGGCTTGAGAGACGACGTCACCGGGATCGCCTCCTTTAATATCGAAGTAGCTGACTCCTCCCCAAAGGTGAGTTCTGGTACCGAGACCGGTCCTGAACTCGCGCCCGTCTTCAAACGGACCGATGGAAACCCGTATGTCTTGGGCAGGTTGGGCCGCCTTTTCGAGGATAGGGCGTACTTGTAAAGGAATGACTTCACCTGTGCCTGCACAACCCGTCAGCACCAAGAAACCGAACGCGAAAAGCAAGTTCGCTCCTCTTCTCTTCACGTGGTCCTCCATCGATTCAAGGGCCTGTCATCTACATGCTCGTCGCTACAACGGGCGGACATCAGGGTTTCCTGAAATGAGCTCGTCTGTTCGATTGCCAACACTCTTCGCTGTGTTCCGTGCAGAACGGGCGTTCCTTCCCATAGCTCGTCACTTGAATCCGTGACGAATCGACTCCGAGGTCCTCCAGATACCTCTTGACCGACTGGGCCCGGCGTTCTCCCAAGACGATATTGTAAGCGCCGGTGCCCCGTTCGTCGCAATGGCCTTCGATCACCAACTTCGTTTCCGGAGTCGATCGCAAGATGCCGGCGTTGGCTTCGAGTACAGACTGGGCATCGTCGCGAATGGCGGCTTGATCGAAGTCGAAATAGATATCGGAGAGCTCGGCCACCGGTTCAGCAGGAGGAAGCGCTGGTTTCGGCTCCGGCGTGGGAGCGACCGTTGGGGCCTCGGCGCGCAGGTCTTCCACAGGGGGTTCGGCCGGAGGAGTTTCAACGCGGGGCTCTTCAGCCGGTGCCGGAGGAGGCTCTGCGACGGGTGCGTCAGGAGGTGCAACGGCGGCAGATTCCGCAGCCGGCGGTTCAGGGGCTGGAGCAGGAGCTGGCTCGGGAGTTGGAGGAGGGGCCGGTTCAGGGGCCGGCTCGGGGGCCGCGGCAGGCGCCGGTTCAGGCGCCGGGGTAGCCTTGGCTTCCTCTACAGCAGGAGGGGGGGGAGGACCTGGTTGGAACTCCTGGTCCCCGACACCCGTCGCTATTTTTTTGCCGGAGCAGGCGGATAGAACGGTCAATGTTAGGAGACAGAGCAGAAGCGGTTTACTGTGACGCCGAATCTGGGTCGACATCGTTCCTCCTTGCGTTATCGAAGGTGTATAGCCTTGGTAGTTAACCCGTCAGGGGATTTCACGTATGTAACAACAGCCGACTCGCCGACCTTGATATCGCCTAAGCCGGCAGGCTGTTTGCCCCTGGTAATGTCTGTATCCGTTGGCACGCGAGCTCCTACGATCATTTCCTCCTTGTTGGGCAACATAACTCGAAGCACGATAATCTGGGGTTCGACTGTGACATTTGTTGCAATGACGGTCCCCCGAACCGTTCTCTGGACGGTTTCTGCAAGAATGTCGGTGAATGGAATCAGCGTGCTCAAGAAGCCGATGGCAACAAAAAGCCAGAGGTAACGAGCGTGGGTTTTCATCGAAAGTCCCCCTCCTTTGCTGTGCCCAAGCGTCTTGTGCATAACATAACCGGTCCGAAAAATTAAGCAATTTTTTATTATATGGAGACGCAGGATAAGTTGGCTTATCTGGATTGCCTTCGGTCTTGGGGGTGTGGAGGCAAGAGAGAAGGACGAGGGACCGGTGTGGGTTCGGTCCGTTATTCAATAAGGAGATTCGCCACAGTGCTGCCTTTCCACTGTAGCGAAAGGTCGCACTGGTCGGGAGGCCACACTGTCATGCCCGTCCATCTTTCCGTGGATCATTGTCTGTTTTTTGATCCATCTTGCGGACTTGAAGTAATGAAATGGCCGAATTCCCCCCTGAGTGAAATGGGGCAACACTGTTCGGCATCCCGATTGCTCATGAAGACTGTTCGTACGGGATGAAAAATGGAAACGTCGATTTTGGGTGGCTGTGCGATCGGGGACAGGAAGGCAACCTTCAATGGGGAGTAGTCGATGCCGAAGAGGCAGAAGGAGCGAGGATGACTATATCGCGTCATGTTGAGGAAGCCGCAGAAAGACTGAAAGCGGCCGCGAGGCAAATCGCACAAGCACGCGAAGGTCCTGTCACGTGTGAAAATCAGCAAGTGTGGCTCGAAGGGCTTACCGCATACTGTCAAGCCCTGGCGGATATCCACACGTATAACAATGAGTCGATCCACGAGAAGCTGCACGAGCTGGCGGGTCTGATCGGTTTGAAGAAGTTTCGATCCTCAAGCTAACCGGTTGCCGCCGAGCGGAGGATGGGGGAAATTTTCTCTGTGGAATGACGGATGGTGCGATCAACAAAATCAATGCGTCTCGCGGTGGTGGGAGTAGGCAGGCTCGGGAGAATCTGTGCGGAGACTGTCAATCTCAGCCATGACCAGACGATAGCGGCTCTTGTGCGGCGACCGGCAAGCGGCAAAGAAGGACTGCCGGATGAGATCCGGCACATTCCGGTTCTGACTCATGTTGGGCAAGCGAGAGATATTGACGCAGCTCTGATTTGCGTCCCGACGAAGGTTGCGGCAGAGACGGTTTCGCAGCTGCTCCACCATGGAATCCCGACAGTGGAATGTGCCACGCTCCATGGGGAAGCGTTTCGTGCCCACAAGGATACGATTCATAAGTTGGCTCTTCGCCATAAAGCTCCTGCCATTGTCGGGGCCGGGTGGGATCCCGGGGCACTGTCCATGTTTCGATCATGGCTTGCGTTGCTCATGCCAAAGGGGACGACAGAGACCACGCATCGCCCGGGTGTCAACCTGCGCCATACGGCTATCGCCAAGACTGTTGCGGGGGTAAAGGATGCCTTGTGCGCTGAGGTTCGCTCAAATGACGGGATGCTGCATCGCTACGTCTATGTTGAATTAGAACGAGGGGCGAACCCCGATGGGGTGGGTCAGGCCATTCGTGCCGACCCTTTGTTTTTGGGAGAGGATACACAGGTGTTTCCCGTTGAGAGTCTCGCTTCACTGACGCAGGAAGGGAGGGGCGTGGTTCTCGACCGGAAGGGAGATCCTGGACCACTCGGACACGCACACTTTGTGGTCGAGGGGCGCTTCGATGAATCGGTGATGACCGCTCAGGTGATGGTGGCGGCTGCTCGTGCACTGCCTCATCTCGAACCGGGCGCATATTCCCTTGCAGACATACCTCTCGGAGGTTTGTGGGGAGAACGGGCCGCAAAGGCTGAGTTGGACTGGCTTTAATAGAGAGCGGAGGCTGACGCTCAATTTTCTAAAGTGGGGGAATGATGACCGACCTGCACCTCGTCGAGAAAGAGAAACGTGAGCAATCGTTTGTCTGGGAAGCCTTCCCATCATGGGCGCAGTTCAGCTGGCTGTTTCTCCTGAGTGCCGTTTCCGCGACTCGTGCCGCGCTGTTCTTTCGATTTGGCGTCAGCGGCTGGGAGATGTGGCTGGTAGGAGCCATTGTGCTCATTGTCTGCGCGGCGATCGTGCGACGCTGGGCTCACTACGAATTGACGAGGGAGCGACTGACGCTTCGGAACGGCTATACAGGCCGGGAAATTCAATCCATGGCTCTGAGCGACGCCAGAGAAGTCAAGGTTCGGCAAGGGCTTGTCGCCGATTTTTTCGGAATCGGCACGCTGGTCGTGTATTCGCGATCGACCGACCAGATCCTTTCGTTGCGAGGTGTCTACGATCCCGAAGAAGTGAAGGTTCGCATCGAGGCACTAGCCTGGAGAAGTAATCACATGGCAACGAGCTCACGCCATTCGCCAGCCTGACGGTGAGGGACTACGGCAAACGACCCGTGCCGGATTCGAACGGCTCGGGCTGCTTAAGGTCTCAAGTTAGGGTCTGATCGATTGAACCTGGCCAGAGAAGAATGCGGCCACGGACAAGAAGAAGAGGTGAAAGTGAAGATCGCCTTGACCGGCGACGTTATGCTCGGACGCTTGGTGGATCAATACGTAATCGAGAACAGATCCGTGCGCCCGGAAGCCCTGTGGGGAAATGTGTTGCCGATCATGTCGGCTGCGGACTTCCGTTTCATCAATCTCGAATGCGTCATCAGTGCGCAGGGGGAGCCATGGCATCCGGCCACGAAGGCCTTCCACTTCCGTGCCGGTCTTCGCGCAGTCGAATTTCTTCAGGCTGCCAGGATCGACGGGGTCACGCTGGCGAATAACCATGTATTGGATTATGGCTCCGAGGCATTGCAGGAGTGCCTGAAGCTGCTCGACCGGGCCGGCATCAAACACACCGGCGCCGGCGCCACTGTGGAGGAGGCACTCCTCCCGGCCCTGTTCGGAGATTCGAATCTACGGGTTGCGGTCGTCGCCCTGACGGACAACGAGCCGGAATGGGAGGCGAGCGGGACGAAACCCGGCGTGAACTTCGTCGCATATAACGGGCGTGGATTGTTGCAGCCGTATCGGTCGCGCGTCACACGGATGTTCTCCCTCGCGCGGCATCACGCGGACCTCGTGATCGTGAGTGCGCATGTGGGGCCCAATTGGGGTGTTCCGTCACGGGCGATGCAAACGTTGGCCCATGAGCTCATCGATATGGGCGCGGACCTCTATTGGGGCCATTCGAACCACACTCCTCAAGGCATTGAAGTTTACAAAGGGAAGGCCATCTGCTATTCGACAGGCGACTTCATCGACGACTATATGGTCGACAAAGGCGAGCGGAACGATCTCTCGTTTCTCTTCGTATTGGAGAGCGAAGCTAACCGCTTCACCCGGATCAGGCTGTATCCGACGCGGATTGAAGATCTCGGCGTTCGGAAGGCGAATATGCAAGAATGGCATTTCCTCAACCGGACCATGCGCGCCAAATGCAAAGCTTTCGGTACGATGATGGATGCGGAGGGACAGGTAGGGATCGTCAACGTGAACTGACCGGCCTCGCAGAGGAGAGTCGATTGATCATGCAAGCTCCCCGTTCCGAGACCATTCAAAAAGGCTGGGAACATTTCCCGCATCAGGCCGACATGGGAGTGCGAGGAATCGGCATGACCAAAGAAGCGGCATTTGAGGAAGCGGCGCTGGCCTTAACGGCCGTCATCACGGAGCCGGAGTCTGTCGCCCAGACGCATACGGTCACGATTATCTGCGAGGCTCCGGACGATGAATTGCTGCTGGTCGACTGGTTGAACGCCCTCGTCTATGAAATGGCGACACGCAAGATGCTGTTCAGCCGATTCAGCGTGCAGTTCAACGGCCACTCCCTGCAGGGGACGGCCTGGGGGGAGCCTGTCGAGGTGACAAGACATCAGCCGGCGGTCGAAGTTAAAGGTGCGACCTATACTGAACTTTTGGTAAAGCAGGACGAGCAGGGGCGGTGGATTGCCCAGTGCGTGGTGGATGTCTAGGGCGTGAGGCGGTCATGGATTTGAATCTCCTGAAACGACGAGGGCGCGACGAATGGCATATTTCCCCCCGGGGGAAGATGCGGGTCCCGGGCGTGATCTATGCGACCGAAGCCCTGATTCACGAGATGGATGAAAAGGTCTATGAGCAGGTCACCAACGTTGCAACGCTGCCCGGGATTGTGCAGGCCTCTTATGCGATGCCCGACGCCCATTGGGGCTACGGGTTTCCCATCGGTGGGGTTGCCGCGTTCAATCCTGACCTCGGCGGGGTGGTGTCGGCAGGCGGTGTCGGCTTCGATATTTCCTGCGGCGTCCGTTTGCTTCGTACAGGGCTCACGGCCGGGGATCTGCAGCCGGTGAAAGAATCGTTGGCCGAGGCCCTGTTTCATCGTATTCCCGCCGGTGTCGGCAGCACCGGCAAAGTGCACCTGGACAAGCATGAGATGGACGCGATGCTTGCGGGAGGGGCGAAATGGGCTGTGGGGAAAGGCTACGGGACGCACGAAGATCTTGAATTCATCGAGGAGCACGGTCGCATGGCCGGCGCCGATCCGGATTGCGTGTCCGATCACGCGAAGAAGCGTCAGCAGGACGAAATGGGCACGCTCGGATCCGGGAACCACTACCTCGAAGTGCAACAGGTCGTGCGTGTCTTCGACGCAGAAGTCGCATCGGTGTTCGGAATCCGCGAAGGTGATCTCGTCGTGAGCATCCATTGCGGCTCTCGCGGGCTCGGTCATCAGATCGGCACGGAATTTCTCAAGAGCATGGCCACCAGCGCGGCCCGATACCATATTGAACTCCCGGATCGCGAGCTGGCCTGCGCTCCGATCAATTCAGAGGTCGGGCACGAGTATCTCGGCGCCATGCGCGCGGGGATCAATTGCGCGCTCGCCAATCGGCAGATCATTACCCATCTCGTCAGGCAGGTCTTCGCTGGCCTGTTGCCAGAGGCGACGCTTTCGTTGCTGTACGACGTTTCCCACAACACCTGCCGAGTTGAAGAGCACCTGATCGATGGGACGCCCACACGACTTTTCGTTCATCGCAAGGGGGCCACGCGGGCCTTCGGTCCCGGTCATCCTGACATTCCTCCGTCACTCAGGGGAGTGGGGCAGCCGGTGCTGATCGGCGGAACTATGGGAACGGCTTCGTACATCCTCGTGGGTACGAAGGAGAGTATGGCGTTGGCGTTCGGGTCCGCCTGCCACGGAGCCGGTCGAAGCATGAGCCGTCATCAGGCTCTCCGGCAGTGGCATGGACGCGATGTCGTGAAAGAGCTGGCAAACCGTGGCATTCTGATTCGGAGTCCGTCGATGCGTGGGGTCGCTGAGGAAGCGCCGGGCGCGTACAAGGATGTCAGCGAGGTGGTGGATGCAGCCGATGAAGCGTGTCTCGCTCGTAAGGTAGCCAGGCTCGAACCACTCGTGTGCGTCAAAGGATAGAAAGACGAGGCTCGATATATAAAAATATAAGCCGGTGCCGAACGGCTCAAACAATCCTTCATCAATGCTTTCCGGACGATGGGATCATACCGGCGGTAGAATTGATGGAGTGCTGCCCCCCATTCGCTTTCCATTCATCGTGCGCAGCTTATTACACTGGTTCTATTCCTCTTCTGCCACAGCACCGCATGTTCAGTGGGGAATTCTTTCCGGAGGTTCTGTCGGCTGTCAGCGCGGGGTCTGCGCAAGATCCTGTTTTCCTTGATTTCAGCCCTCATGATTCTCCGGCATTGGCGTTGCACAGTCGCGAAGCGCAGGCGTGGATCAGGATTAAAACGGGGGAGGAGGAATCATGAGCGGGAAAGTGCACGGAGTCAAAATGGGGCGACTGGCTAGCTCAGGTAAAGAGGCAGTCATGCGGCGAAGCTATTATCCGCTTCTTGCCATTATTCTTTTGTCCTGGTTGTTGATACCCGCGCCGGCATCAGCCGTCGAGTCTTGGTATGGTACTGTCAGTGGCGGAAAGGCCTGGTTCGAGAGCGATAACTTCATAGGAGGCACCTCCGGACCGATCACGCAGGAGTTTGGTCATGAGTACGGGATCAGCGGAGCCATTGGGTATGCGTTTCAGGGTTTTCCCCTTAGGCTCGAAGGCGAGTTTACCTACTTTCGCGGCGATGTCGATGCGCTCCGAGGGACACTGACGACATTCAACGGAGGCAGCGATCAGCATTACGTCGGCATGGCGAACCTGTACTACGATTTTGCCCTCAGTGGAATGCTCGAGCGGTTCAAACCTTATGTCGGTCTGGGCGTGGGGTTCGACGTAGAGAGGTGGGGTCAGTCATTGGTGGACCTAAATAGCGTCAGCACTGCAGGCCGTTACGATACGAAAGTGTTTTTTGCCTATCAGCTCAAGGGCGGGCTGTCCTACGCCCTGACCGATCGGCTGGATGCGCTGCTGGGGTACCGGTATTTCCGCACGGCCGAGCGAACGCTGGATTCGCCCACGAAGCAGATACCGTTGCCTCACGATGCCCAGGCCATTCATTTTTTGGAGTTTGGTCTTCGCTATGACTTTTAACCACCGGAGGCCAACGGTGCGCTACAGTTCAAGGCTCACTAGAGCGTCGCTGTGGCGCCGCTCGTGATAGCGGTGACGGAGTGCCGATATTTCATGGCCAGACAAGTAGAAAACGAAACAATCGTTGGAGGAAGAAAAAAGGGAGGAAAGGATCATGCCGGCTTTAGAGGACTTTCGGACCAAGCTTCTTGAGCAACGGCGGGAACTGTTCCGTCAGGCTGCCAAGACTGAAGAGGATCTGCTTTGGCTGGAGACCGATGTGGAACCTGAAGCGATGGAGCGAGGACGGACTGAAACGATGGTGCGGTTGCTCGACCGGTTGGATGAACGGGCAAAGAGAAAGATTGAAGCTATCGACCTCGCGCTCATGAGGATCGAGGCTGGTACCTACGGACGTTGCGAGGGCTGCGGAAAGGACATCCCAATGGCTCGCTTGGAGGCCTTGCCCACGGCGACGACTTGCGTGGTTTGCGGTGAAGCAAGGGAGGCGGTGCAGCAATGAGTCGCGGGATAGGATTGGAACCGCGGGTCATGGTTCGTGTGGAGTGCTCCGTAGATCACCGGGGCGAAGCAGTGCCTTGTGCGTTTCTTTTGGGCGACCGTCGGATAGAGGTCGTCGAGTTGCTCGATTGTTGGCCGGGGAAGGACCATCGCTATTTCAAGGTTCGGGGTAATAACGGCTGCCTGTATATTTTGCGGCATGATACGCCATCTGGCGAGTGGGAAATCACCTTGTTCGAACAGGAACAACGCGGATAATCGTCAGCCCAAGGACTTCCGGTCGCGGAGGAATCGATGAGACATGCAGACGTTAAAGTTTCAAAATGTGCTTGGAGGAAAGCGAGGGCTCTATTTCCCAGACGATGTCATCCTCGGTCTCTGTCCGGTTCCTTCCTCTGACCTTCAGCATCGTCCAACGTTTTGCTTCTTTGATAGCCTCCTCGTATACCAGCACCTGGTTGATCGGGCCGAGCTGCTGAACTTCCTTACCATCGTAGTCGATCTTGGTATCTTCCACCTGCCACCTATCGCCCTTCTGGTGCAACTTGATTTGTACTTTCACCATGTCGAACCTCATCGAGCAAGAAAATGGGAATCACGTGGATCTTCTGCTCTGTATCGGTGCCACCAGCTGAGAGCAATGTGCGGATACCGGTTCGGACCCCCAGCCGGTTGGTTCACTTTATGCCTCTTACCTATGGGGAAGAACCATTGGACCTGACGGATCAACATCGGTACCACAAGCCCGACTTATAGGCGCGCGAATTTATGGAAGGATATCAAACCCTTTGCGGTTCGCTTCAGTACGGGAGGCTGTGGAGACTGTGGCATTCGACGCCACCGATGCCGGAATGCCGGTGAAATTTTTCCACAGCAGAGCGGGCGGCCCGATCAAGTACAAGTGGAAACACAATCGTATCTGTGAACCATGATCAGAATTGTAGGCCATCTCGATATGGACGCTTTCTTCGCGGCGATCGAGGAACGAGACCATCCATCGCTTGGTGGATTGCCCATTGTGATCGGCGCTGATCCTCGTGGAGGGAAAGGCAGGGGTGTGGTGTCCACCGCGAATTACAAGGCGCGTGCATACGGAATTCATTCAGCCTTGCCCATCTCGAAAGCCTGGCGGCTGTCGGAAATGGCAAGGAAACAAGGGAAGCCTCCTGTCACGTTCCTCCCCGTGCACATGGAACGGTATGAGGAGGTTTCCGCCCATGTCATGGAAACGCTTCGACGGTTTGTCTTTCTGGTTGAGCAGGCCAGCATCGACGAAGCCTATTTCGATCTGAGTTCGTGCGAGTCCTACCTCCTCGCCGAAGAGGTTTGCCGCAAGATAAAGCGCGCCATACGCGACGAAGAGCGTCTCACGGGGTCGGTCGGCATCGGACCCAATAAGCTCATCGCGAAGATCGCCTCCGGCATGTCCAAGCCCGATGGTCTGACCATCGTGAGGGAGGAGAACGTATCTGCATTTCTTGCCCCTCTTTCTGCGCGGATCATTCCCGGTGTTGGGCCCAAGACCGAGGCCGAACTCGCCAAGATCGGCGCAAAGACGATCAAAGATATTCGGAGGTTCTCACGGGAAGAGTTACGGGCGGCGTTCGGGAAACGGGGATTGGATCTCTATGAAAAGGTTCGTGGGAGGGATGAAACTCCGGTGGAGGAAAATTATGAAGCCAAATCCATCGGTGAGCAGGAAACGTTCGAGCAAGACACGCGGGATTCACAGTTTCTGGTCGAACGGATTAAAGCTATGTGCCGGGACGTCATAGGCCGGCTGGCTGCTGAGAAGTTCACCCATTTTCGCACCGTCGTACTCACAGTGCGGTTCGCCGATTTTGAAACAAGATCCCGCAGTCATACGCTCCACACTCCAACATGCGATCAAAGAGTCCTGGAAAAGGAGGTGACCAAACTCTTCGAGCCGTTTCTGGACGAGCGGGAGAATCCCGATGGGAAAATGATTCGGCTCCTCGGTGTCCGCATTGAAAAACTCGAGAGATTCGGCGTTCATGATCAGGCTCCACTCATTGAGATCGAGTGAGTTAGGCTAATGATCCCGCACACGTCATGCCATGCCGTTCAGGTCTGTGGCCTCTTCATCTTGGCCCTACTCTGTCTCAGCTGCGCCACGAATCCCTATACGGAGCGCTGGCAGTTTCTCATTCTTTCCCAAAGCTATGAGCAGGACCTCGGCGCTGAGGCCTATCAACAGGTCCTTCAAGACCCTAAGATCCGGATCTCGCAGGATGCCCATGATATCGAACCGGTTCAGCGAGTCGCGCACCGGATCATCACTGCCGCAAAAGAGTCCCGCTATGCGAAGCTCGCACAGCAATTTCAATGGGAAACTGCCGTCATCAAGGACGGCAAGACCATGAATGCCTTTGCACTCCCCGGAGGCAAGATCGCTGTGTATACCGGTATCTTCCCGGTTGCGAAGAACGAGGCCGGTCTTGCAGCTATCCTGGGCCACGAAGTGGTCCATGCGCTTGCACGCCACGGCGCGGAGCGCATGAGCCAGGGATTGGTGGCGCAGCTGTTGCTGACCGGAGCCGATGTGGCTTTGGCGGGAGGAGGGGCGGGAGCCGGGACGAGGCAGGCTGTGATGCAGGCCCTCGGGCTTGGGACTCAAGTCGGGGTCCTGCTTCCGTTCAGCCGCGAGCACGAATCGGAGGCCGATTACATCGGCCTGTTACTGGCCGCACAGGCTGGGTACGATCCTCGCGAGGCCGTGCATGTCTGGGAACGAATGGAACGGGCAGGCGGAGCCCAGCCTCCTGAATTCCTGTCAACGCATCCGAGCCACGGGACGAGGATCGAGAACTTACAATCCTGGATGGCCGAAGCGCTCGATGAATACAAAAAGGCGATTCCGGCACCGGCGGTTCTTGATCTACCTCGCAGACTCAACTAAGTGGAAGGGCAACAATCTGCCGGGAGCGCTTAAGGACGACGGCAAGGATCGTGATTCGGGGTATTTCTTGGGATGCCACCGAGCTTGCGCCACAAGAGATAGAACGGTGTTCCGGCCAGGACGGTCGCGATCCCCAACCCTGCTTCCACGGGCCGTGCGAAGAGCGTGTTCGCGAAGATCACAACCGATACAAGAAGATAAAATCCGGGGACGAACGGATAGAGGGGGGTTCGATAAGGGCGAGGGAGATCAGGTTCATTGTGGCGGAGAAGGAGGAGGGATCCGACCGCCAGCGCGCTGAAGATCACGACCACGGTGCCGCTGTACACCACCAGGCGTTCGAAGCTCCCAGAAAGAATCAGGATCGAGGCCCACAGGCTTTGCAGAAGTATGGCATTGACGGGGGTACCTTTGGCGCCCGGTGCTCTCCCAAAGAGAGCGGGGATCAAACCGTCCTGTGCCATGGCATAGTAGACGCGTGGTCCGGCCCACACCATTGCGCTGACGGCTCCTGCAATAGAAAGGCAGAGAATGGCTGTCACGAACCGCCCCGCATCGATGCCCAACAACGTTCTCGCGACCTTATCGGCCACTGGCAGGATCGGTGGTTTGGCCAGTTCCGTTACCGGAAGGGCATACAAGTAGAATCCGTTCAGTGCGAGATAGAGCAGTGCAACAAGAGCGGTACCGCCGATCATAGTCCGAGGAATGGTCCTGGCAGGGTCCTTGATTTCTCCTGCCAGATAAACCGCGGCATTCCAACCAGAATAGGCATAGAGAGCAAAGATCAACGACACCACATAAGCGCCGCTGTCCTGAGCGGCATGAGGATCCGAGAGTCGAAGGTGTGCCCAGTCCCCTTTGCCCGCTATCAGACCCGCCGCGATCAGCGCCACGATTGCTCCCACCTTCATGACGGTCAACGTTCTTTGCAGCCATCCACCGGGCCCGACCCCGGCTGCATGGAATCCTGTGATCAACCAGAGGAGGGCCAAAGAGACCGCTATGGATGTCGTGCCGTCTTCTCCTTCAAGAGGGAAGAGTTGAAGAAGATAGGCGGTGAAGCTCATCGCTGCCGCCGCGATAGCCGCGCTGAAGCCGATCGTAAAGGAAGTCCATCCGCTGAGAAATCCCATGAAGGGGCCGTAGGCGCGACGAAGGTACGCATACTCTCCGCCTGCGACGGGCAAGGCAGCACCCAGCTCGCTGTAGGAGAGGGCGCCGGCCAGCGCGACCAGTCCTCCCATAAGCCACACGGAGAGAATCAAGCCGGGATGGCCCAAATCGCGCGCCATGAATCCCGTGGTCGTGAAGATCCCGCTACCGATGACATTGCTGACCAGGACACAGCCTGCTGTGAACCACCCGATGCGGCGAGGTAGGGAGGACAGGTCTCGTTCGGTTCTCTCCACGTCGGATAGCCTACTCCCGTTCCCTTTCGCGTACCAATGGAACGAACCGCACGAGCGAGAGAGTCTTATGGTCAAAACCGTCTTCCGTCCTCTGGTAAAGATCCAGAGTTTGGAAGAACTTGCCGACGGGCAGAATCAGTCGGCCTCCGACGGCTAATTGATCAAGTAACGGCTGAGGGACATGATCAGGTGCGGCCGTGACGATAATGGCATCGAACGGCGCTTCTTCAGGCCATCCGTTATAACCGTCGCTCACGCGGAATCGAATGTTGCGGTAGCCGAGCTTCTTCAAGGTGAGTTCCGCTTGGCGCGCAAGCGGCTCCACGATCTCTATGGTAAAGACTTCGTCGACAAGCTCCCCCAGGATAGCGGCTTGATAGCCTGATCCGGTTCCTATTTCCAGAACCTTGTCTGTTTTCTTGAGTTTCAGCGCTTCGGTCATCTTGGCCACCAGGGATGGTTGCGAAATGGTCTGATCGTAGCCGATCGGCAAAGGACCGTCCTCATAGGCAAATGCGGCGTCGGCTATCGGCACAAATCGATGGCGGGGGACGTGCCTCATTGCAGCAAGCACCGCCGGATCTTTGATGCCTAGAGGGATTATGTACTCATCGACCAAGTGATTCCGGTCGGCTTCGCGTTCGGAATGGATAAGAGACGGCTCCGTTCCGCGATCCCCATTACATGAGGATGTCCAAGCAAGAACACAGATGAGCGTGCAGCATACCAGTGAAAGTGCTGCGAAACCTTGGCTGAGACAACTCATCGTCTTACTCTCGGGTGTGGGGATGGCACTCTCTTCGTTGAGCAATCGCAATGCCATGCTTTTTCTTCTGCAGAAGAGCACAAGTGGAAGAGTTACCGGTTCATCCTGTAGCGTTTCACTACACGGACAACTTCAACCTTGTAGCAAGATTTCCCTCCAGGGGGGATTTCTGAAATCTAAACTCTTGGCCCAAGGTCCGACAGACACATGGTTTTCTGTTGCGTGAACTGGATGGCACCGGGCTTGCTGGAAATTACGTATGGCTCTATGGTGAGGTGATGCCAACGGACTCAAGCAATCTCCAGGCCGCGCTGTATTTCGAGAGCATGCCGGACAACTTCGTGCGGTGCACGCTCTGTCCCCATGACTGCAAGATTGCGCCGGGGCATCGTGGTGTGTGTGGAGTTCGAGTCAATCGCGGGGGGCGCCTCTTTACGTTCGTCGGGAACCGGATTGTCTCGGCGGATGTCGACCCGATCGAGAAGAAGCCGCTGTTCCACTTTCTTCCTGGTAGTACCGCCTACTCGATTGCGACCGTCGGCTGCCATTTGCGTTGCAGATTCTGCCAGAACTGGACCATCTCTCAATGGCCCAAACTCAAGCAGTCGGTGGCTCGCGGGGAGGACGTACCGTCCGTCGTCGGCGAGCACCCTGCAGCCGAATGGTGCGCCGAGCAGGAGCCTTCCGAGGACCAGTGGGGAATGGGGACGGAAGCGGTTCCTTCGGAATTGGTGCAACAGGCCTTGCGAACGGGAGCAAGAAGTATCGCCTATACCTATACGGAACCGACGATCTTTTATGAGTTGGCGCTGGAAACCGCGCGGGTGGCCTCATCAGCCGGTCTGGGCAACGTCTTTGTGACGAATGGCTTCATCTCGCTTGAACCGTTGCGCGAAGTTGCGCCCTACCTCAGCGCTGCCAACATCGATCTCAAATCGTTCCGCGATGGCATTTACAAGAAACTGTGCGGGGCCCGGCTGGATCCGGTTCTCACAGCGATCAAGGAGTACAAGAGGCTCGGAGTTTGGATTGAACTCACAACGTTGTTGATTCCAGGAATCAACGACGATCAGGTCGAATTACAGGACATCGCAAACTTTATCAAGACGGAATTGGGCGAAGACGTGCCCTGGCATCTGAGCCGCTTCTTTCCCGCCTATAGGATGGAACATTGGAAGGAAACGCCGATCCGATCCTTGCTGCGCGGGAGGGATGTCGGAAAAGAAGCGGGCCTGCGACACATCTACCTGGGAAACGTGTCTCAGGAGGAAGATGCCGAGAGTACTCTCTGTCCAGGCTGTGGAATAGTTCTGATCCGGCGACGAGGGTTTACCGTGGTAGACAATCGGCTCCAAGCCGGCCGCTGCCCAGATTGTAACCGGTTGATCGCAGGACGCTGGGCGGTTGGAGGGTAGGGGACGGGTGTTTCGGGTCTGGCAAAGGAGATAATGGTCAGGACCTCACCTAAAACGCGGGAAGCGAGCTACTGCCGGCTATTGGAGTCAGGACTGTTCGCCGAACGGGTGGCCCAGGCACGAGAGCGGCTTCGGCGATGCCATGTTTGTCCGCGCCATTGCGCGATCGATCGGATCGAAGGCGATCTGGGGTTTTGCCTTGTCGGAGCGAAAGCCTTTGTGTCCAGCCATGGTCCTCATCATGGAGAAGAGGGTCCGCTGCGGGGCTGGAAAGGTTCCGGCACGATCTTTTTTGCCAGCTGCAATCTGCGCTGTGTCTACTGCCAGAATTACGAAATCAGCCAGCTGCGGGAGGGCAGGGAGGTATCGGCACAGGAACTGGCCGACATGATGGTAAGCCTCCAGGAACAGGGTTGTCACAACATCAACTTCGTCACACCTTCGCATCAAGTCCCTCAAATCCTGGAGGGGGTGCTGCTGGCGGCGCAGCGGGGGCTTCGGATCCCCTTGGTCTACAACACCAGTTCATATGACGATCTTGATACGCTTCGGTTGCTGGACGGGATCGTCGATATCTATTTACCTGATTTCAAGTATGCCGATGCGGAGGCCGGGTTGAATTACTCCAAGGTTCCAGGCTACCCCGAAATCGCAAGGACGGCGATCAAGGAAATGCATCGGCAAACGGGCGATCTGGTGATCGAGGAGGGCGGTCTAGCCGTGCGAGGCCTGCTCGTCCGTCATCTGGTGTTGCCGGGCGGGCTTGCAGGGACGGGGGAGATCATGCGTTTTCTCGCAGACGACATTTCGAAAGATACCTACGTCAACATCATGGACCAATACCGGCCCTGCTGGAAGGCCTTCAAGTATCCTCCGCTGAATCGGCCGATTACGAAGGAAGAGTTTGAGGAAGCGGTTGAGGCTGCCAGGATAGCGGGACTCCATCGTCTGCATCATGAACGGCCGGGGTCTGCGGTCGCATGGATTGCAGAAGTTTGATAGAGCCATGACGAATGGTTTGGTTATTCCGCCGTCGATTGAGCCGAAGAAAAGTCGGGAGGAATACAGAAAGGAGCGAGAGGAGGAGGTACTGCAGGATCTCTTACGTGGACAATACGAGCGTGTTCCATCTGAATCGAGTAGGTAACACATGGCAAGAAAGCGCGATATGGTCGAGCCGTTGATCCTTGAATCCTCCAGGATACCCTCCGCAGAAGAGGCGGTGGAGATCGTCGAAAGGAAGGGATTGGGACACCCCGACACCATTTGCGATGCGGTGATGGAATCTGTTGCAGTCGAGCTGGCGCAGGCCTATCTGAAAAGTTGCGGAAGAGTCCTCCATTTCAATGCCGATAAAGGCATGTTGGTGGCAGGTCAGGTCGCCTGCCGGTTCGGAGGAGGCTCCGTTCTGGCACCGATGCGTATGGTTATGGGTGACCGAGCCACTTTCGCCTGGAAGAATAAACGGATTCCGGTAAAGGACATCGCGGAACAGGCGGCTTATAAATGGTTCAAACGTCACTTGCCGCGAATCAAGCCTCTCAAGGACATGGAGTGCCAGGTTGAGTTGAAACCTGCATCGGAAGAGTTGCGGTCCGTGACCGAGCGAACAAAGGAGGCGGTGGCCAATGACACTTCCGCCACCGTGGGATATGCGCCGCTGACGCAGACGGAGCGGCTCGTATTCCAAACAGAGCAATTTCTGAACAGCTCCTCCTTTAAGAAGGAGTTCCCCGACACAGGGCAAGACGTGAAGGTGCTTGGCGTTCGAACCGGAAGGGAGTTGACCCTGACCGTAGCGATGCCGTTTCTTGCACCCTTGATTCGCTCGGAGTCTGAATATTTCAAACGGAAAGCATCAGCCAAACGCGCCTTGCTGTCCTTCGTGAAGCGAAAAGCCGGTTCGTACATTACTCCGGAGGTGTTCTTGAACGTGTTGGATCAGCGAGGCGCCGGCGAAGCCGGTGCCTATCTGACGCTTCTAGGAACGTCGGCGGAGGCAGGCGATTCCGGCGAGGTCGGGCGAGGCAATCGCGTATGCGGAATCATCTCGCTGCTTCGCCCGGCGAGCGCCGAGGCTGCGCCGGGCAAGAATCCAGTGGCTCATGTCGGGAAGATTTACAACGTGCTGGCCCAGGTGTTGGCGGAGGACATCTACAAAAAAGTGCAGGGATTACACGATGAGACGGTCTGGATCACGAGCCAGATCGGCAAGCCGATCTCATTGCCTCAAGCTGTGGTCGTCGAAGTAACCCCGTCCCGAGATACGACGTTGACCATCGTCCGTCCGCAGATCCAACGTGAAGTCCAACTCGCCTTTGCCCATATCCAGCCTTTCTGTAAGGCCTTGGCAAAGGGTCTCTACGCGGTATGCTGAGGGTGTACCGTGCGTGGACAGTGAAGCCTCAACGTAGGTTGTACCTTGTTGTGATCGTCGACTAGACGCTTCTGTAGACTCCCTCTTTCTCCGACCAGGCGATCAAAGCGGATTGCTCACTTGGCAGCGTTTCCCCGCGGCCTATAGTGAGGGCTCCGCCTGGGAGCAACCGTCCCGTGAGTACTCTCAACGTGTTCTCCTGTAATTGCTCGTCGAAGTAGGTGAAGGCGAGATAACGGCACAGGATGAGGTGGAAGCGCTCGTCCGGCATTTCCTTCCTGACATCTTGAACGAGGAAGCTCACCGGTTCCCGGTACTCAGGCTTGATCTGAAATCCTTCGGCTGACTGATCGAATGCCTCTCTCCTCCATCTATCCGGCAGATCCTTCAAGCTGCT
>NZ_CDLUDY010000288.1:0-3657 GCF_975968855.1 Petrachloros mirabilis | reverse complement strand
GGTAATCGTTGACCGAGCAAGGATACACATCTGCGATCTTCTCGCCGGTGGCAGGGTTCATGGATTGGAGCAGGGGGCCATCCGCTTTTCCGGACCACCAGTGGCTTCCCGTGCTGCCACCCTTATTCACCCCTTGAATTTCTAGACGCTTGAGTATGTCCCGATTCGTGCTCATCGAAAGCAGGCCCCAAAATCGTTGGCAAGAAAATCCTTCAGCGTGATCGATTCCTGCGTCACAAACCCGTGGTACTTCGCCGGTCGATCCAACACCAGATCCAAGACACAGCAGACGCTGGATGCCGTCGTGACCTGAATGGCCGACCAGAGCTTCCCCTTGACGCACTGAGGATAAATTTTCTTTACGTAATTCTCTTCGAAAAGGCCCCCTTCCTTCCTGCCGGTAACAGAGGCATAGATCAGGACGACATCCTGTAGAGTCTGGGGAATTGCCCGTTCCAAGATCCGTTTGAGCGTTTCCCGGTCTTCGTTCAGCTTGAGGTCCTTCATGAGAAGGTGGATCTTCTCGCAGTGGCCAGGATAGCGGAGAGTCTTGTAGTTCATCGTCTGGACCTGACCGACGAAACTGTCCGCAAGCGTACCCAAGCCGCCGGATGTATTGAACGCTTCGTAGAGGAGACCGTCCAGTTCGATCGTTTCGTAACCTTCGAGCGGCTGAAGAGGCACTTTCTCACCCTCTTCGATGCCGAAACAGAGATTTCCGTACTCGTTGATGAGTCCGTCGGTTGACCAGGTGAGCGAATACTTCAGCGCGTTGCTCGGATGGACCGGCAATGCGCCAACACGCATCTTCACCGTATCCAGCGTTTTGAAATGTGTCATCAGATCGTGGGCCACGATGCTAATGAAGCCAGGAGCCAATCCGCACTGCGGCATGAAGGTTTGAGAGGCACCGGCGCTCAAGATACGGATCTGATTGGTGACCTCGATATCTTCAGTCAGATCGAAGTAGTGCACCTTATGAGTCAACGCAAGACCGGCAACCGAGGGATTGCAAAAATAAGGCAGGCTGGAGACGATCGCATTTACTGGATGGGCCGACAGGTACGTACTAACGGCATCAGAGTGGCGTACGTCCAGAAGGACCGGCGTCACTCGTTCGAGCCCGAGATCCTCGACCAGCCGCTTGGCGCTGTCAAAGCTCACGTCTCCCAGATGAATATCGTACCCGCCATGCTGAGACAGGAGGCAGGCAGCCAACGAACCGATCTTACCCGCCCCGAGAATTAATACTCGATGCATGAGAGACCCCGTATAATTTTCAGTATACTCCTTTCATGCTGAGCTTTCTTCTTTCATGCCGAATCAGGACCGCTGTCCCGGCAGCAAGTCATACACGTGAGGTCCAACCGGACGCGTGACCGTCATTCCTCTGTATGGGGCCCGTCGAACGAGTCCAACGATTCCCCAAGGACTCGCTTCAGTTCCTTCCATTCCGGTCCGCTTTCCGATCGAACCTTCACTTGAACGGATCGGTTTAGTTCGCGAAGCGGCTCGAGGATGCGCCGGTCGGTCGTCTTGGCCAGGGCCAGGACAATTTCAGTTTGCGTCTGGACTGGTTCCTTGGGTAGTTGCGATAAGAGGATCGGAACGATGTCGCTGTTTGGGTGGAGCGGCGCCAATTTTCCCAAGCCCTTGATTGCGGCAACTCTGGCGGCTTGATCGTTGTCCTTCAGCAGATTCAAGAGCGGGGGAATGCAGTCAGAATGGCCTATTGCTCCCAAGGCTATTGCGGCACTACGAACAACCGCCGGATCCTTGTCTTGGAGTTTCCGGTTGAGGGTGGGGATGGCCTCCGCTGCGAACATGTTCCCCAAGAGGTTTATGGCTGTCGTCTGTTCTGCCGTGGTTGAGGCGGGATCATCCAACGCCTTCATGAGGCGAGAGGATTGTTGCCACGCTCCGGCGAGCAGCAGTGGAAAAGGATCGTCTCCCAATCTGGCCGCGAGGTGTGCGATCACATCCTGTCCCTTTATCGTCGGAGTCTTCCCTTCCTGCCCGGATGGCAGGACACCGCGCACTTCATGCCGCCAACTCGGTTTCGCCGTCGCAGTCCTGTAAGTGATCTGACAAGCCGGCCCTTTCCATAGGCGGGAGGCCGGGTTCAATTGATCGGCATCGCCTCCCGACGTGACCGTGCCCTCCCATACCTTGTGCTCTTCGCATTTCACCTTGACCGTCACGTCATGCGGTTGTGATTCGTCGGTTGTGACATCGTACCCCATGCCCTTCAGACGGGCCTCCGCTGCTTTCGTCACGATCGCTGCATCTGTCCTCCCTTTGTCAGTAATCGCAACTGTCTCGAGATGGATCTCCTGGGCGGCCTTGAGCTGCGCTTTCTCGTCCTGCGTCATGAGTTCTCTTCGCCCTTCCGATCGATCCGGCAGACCGGCTACGATCGTTAGTGTCACTAGAATGATGCTCCCGCTCCACCACCGCATGTTCACATTCCTTTCTTCCATGAAAAAATCAAGCCGATGGCCAACACTGTACCAATTCCTTCGTTGAGAGTGCTACACGGTTGTGTGTATGGTAGGCACATCCGGAGGCAATCACGTGACGTTTCACACCTACAACGACGTGCCGATCCCCTCGTTTATGTACGGGACGGCCTGGAAGAAAGAAGCGACGACCGGCCTCGTGCTACAAGCTGTCGATGCAGGTTTCACCGCCATCGATACGGCTAACCAGCTTATCCATTACGACGAAGCGGGGGTCGGAGAGGCGCTGCTTCAATTGGCCGATCGAGGTGTTTCCCGCGAGAAGCTGTTTCTCCAGACGAAATTTACACCGGTCAACGGCCAAGATCATCGCACCCCCTATGATGTGAACGCCAGCATCAGCCATCAAGTCCAGCAATCCTTCGATAGTTCACTGGCACATCTGCATACAGACCATCTCGACTCCTATGTGTTGCACGGACCTTATTACCGACGAGGGCTGGGGCCCGAAGATTGGGAAGTTTGGGCCGCGATCGAGCACCAGTACGATTCAGGCCGGACGAAGATGATCGGAGTGAGCAATGTCACCGCCGATCAGTTGACGCTCCTCTGCGAACAGGCCAAGCACAAGCCGATGGTCGTACAGAACCGTTGCTACGCTGCCTTTGGGTGGGACAAGGCGGTGCGGGACGTCTGTCGGGCCCACAACATCGTCTATCAAGGTTTCTCTCTGCTCACAGCGAATCGTGAAATGTTCATCGAACCGACGATTCGTTCAATGGCGGCCAAATACGAGACGGGAGTGGCGCAAATCGTCTTCCGGTTCTCCCAGCAGATCGGCATGTTACCCCTGACCGGGACAACCAATCGTCAGCATATGGAAGACGACTTGTTGTGCGATCGGTTTACGCTGACGGCGGATGAGCTGGCAACCATCGAAACGATCGGCATATAACCGCACAATCTACCTGCTTCTGCGATGAATACCCTTGTGCGATATGCAGGCCCTGCTGACGCTGGAATCCTGTCCGTGATGGTCGGGGAGTTGCTCCATGAAATCATGGCGGCAATTCAAAGCCCGGTGTTTTCGTTCAACAGGGAGGACACAGAGGTACGCGCCAGCCAATGGCTGACCGATGGCAGCTATGTCGTCCTGCTCGCTTTAGACCAAGACATAGTAATGGGATTCACAGCCTTC
>NZ_CDLUDY010000287.1:0-3848 GCF_975968855.1 Petrachloros mirabilis | reverse complement strand
CGCCGTGCATCAGGCGCAGGCTGAGGAACGGTTCTTCCCGACGCTTCTCCTTGTTGTCCCACATCGCATCGATCACCTGGACTTTATCGAGCTGCCCTACCGAGACGATGTCGTACCGGAAATAGGAGTCGCCGATGACCATATCGAAAAAGACGTTGCCCGCCGTCAGCAAACACACATTGAAACGGCCCTGGTCTTCATAACCTTCCGGCAAGAATTTGTTAATGTGGCAAAGCGCCACCTTGCGGTCTCCCAACGCCGCGCGAATTTTCTCTTTCAACGCCGGATAGTCGATCTGTAATGCCTTTTCATCGGGATTGGTAGCGGCAACCGCCGCCGTTTGTGCTTTCTCGAATATTTCATCCGCCGACATGAACCCTGCCATGATAATTACTCCTCTCCCTATTGCTGTCGTTTCTGGGCTGTCTTGACTGCGCTTGTTGCCCCGCGAACACGACCACGCATGGCTTCAGCCTTTTCCCGGTTCCACACGCGGCCGTCAACCAACGGGCTACCGTACCTGCTCAAGGATCGAGAATGCAAGGGGGAGGAGAAGGGACGGTGGCTCCTATTGAGCCGCAATAGAATAGGAAAATCGCGTCTTGCCGGATTCGTCGATCGCGGCCACGTCAAACGACCGTGACGTCACATGGACCAATCCAAAGTTGTTGTAGCCCTTTTCGTTCACCAGATTCTTTGGACGAAGATTCAGGCTCGGCAAGCTCAATCGGTTAGCGCTGGCAGAAAGGGGGCCTGCCACGAATTCATAGAAATCGGTTTTTCCATCGTCATCGGGATCATAGGCATTGGCCTGGACAAAATGGACATCCCCGGAAAGAAACACCACATTCTTCAGCTTGTGCTCCAGAATGGTGTCCACGATCACTTGACGCTCACGCTCGAAACCTGTTTGATCCGGCCCTCCAGCCCATCCGTCGTACCCAGGCTCGGACTTGGTTCCGGCTTTAGCAACTGACAGTGGCACACTTGTGGCCACAACTTTCCATGTAGCGTCTGATGACGTGAGCCCGTCTACGAGCCAGCGCAACTGCGATGGACCCAACATCGTTTTTTTCGGCCCATCCGGCTCCGCATTCCTGCTGCGATACTGCCTGGTATCGAGGAGAAATAATTCGACATCAGATCCGTAACGAATTGACCGATAGAGTCGGTGCGGATCGTTCGCGGTAGTCCGGATCGGCCAATATTCCCGAAAAGCCATCCGCCCTTCCGGCATCTGTAGCTCAGCCGGACCGGCAAAATTGTTCTTTACTTCATGATCATCCCACGTCACGTAAACGGGAACTGCCTCCAGGAATCGACGGAGGGCCGCAGCGTCTCGTTGATAGCGATGCCTCGCACGGTAGTCCGCCAAGGTCGTGGCCACGAAGTCGGCACCTGGCTCGTTGGGCGGAGAAGGACAGGTGTGGTCGGCATAGATGGTATCGCCGAGAAAGATAAAGAAATCCGGACGCTGCGCCAGCATTACGTCGAAAATTGGATAGCCGGACTCTCCCCTACGGCAATGCCCCATACCACCCAGATCCCCACTCCAGGCGAAGGTGAGAGGAATCGACAGGCTCGCATCGGGGAGTGTCGAGAACTCTCCTTTTGCGGCAAGGATCCACGACTTCTCAGAACGTGTCGAATGGGGATCGCCGATCAGAATGTGATAGCGATATCGCGTCATCGGAGAGAGTTCATCGAGAGGAATCGACGCCGTATAGTCAGTCTCGGGGCCCATCATAATAACAGGAGTACGCGCCGTCGGCGGAAAGACCGAAGCCGAGAGTGAAATTTTCTCCCACGCCTCGACAGAGGCCCATTCCACCTGCACAGCCTTCGGCCCATCAGTTCGTAGCCAGAGGATAGCGGAATGGCTTGAGACATCGCCGACCGCAATACCATGAGGCAAGGGCCCAACAATCCGGGCAGGCTTCGCGGAGACCTGCGTATCTGCAAATGGGCTTCCTGGAGGGAGTCCTTCCTTTGAGGGTGATGTGCAATTGGTGAACGCGAGAACGACGGTAAATGAACCGACTAGGCCGAGCAGTACGGCCATCTCACGAGTGACCTTCCAGAGGGGGTCCGATAAGCCAAGGAGCCACCCCCATTCTCCGTGAAATTCAAAATGGCCTAGTTGAAAAGTAAGACGATGGTCCTGCATACTGAGCCGTCGCAAGGAGTTACCCATGAGCGATTTGACCTGCATGATCCAGGGCTGTCAAGGCAAGGTGTACGCGCCAGCCGGCACCCATAGCGTCTGTAAAGAACACTTCCTCAACTTCCTGACCTGGCGCCGCCGCAAAGGCCCCCAGATGTTCACCCTCTACGCCAGCATGACCATGGAACAGCGCGACACCGTCGCCGCTGAATGGGCGAAGAACGTCATCATCGTCGAAGCGCCTACCACAACCTCAAAACCCTGACCGAAACAACTCCTGAGGTTTTTTCTCGCCAGCTCTAACGTAGAGCCTGTTGAAGGAACGAGGTCTTCTTTTTGCCGTACGTGTAACATCATGAGTTGAGAAACCTCATCTCCCAACTGTGCGCAACGATGCAGGCCCTTCTGAGAGGGCGCACCCCCCGGCCCGGAGAGCAGACCGCCTCAACCCATCACCGCCGAGCCGTGATGATGAATCATCAGCCACTCATCACCGATCCGCTCAAACAGATTCGTGGCGAGTACGCGCGCTTCCTGCGGTTCTTCCGACTGCTGACTGGTGATGTTTTCCACGCAGAGGACCCAGGCCATGTCACCAGCCACCTGAACCATGACTTCGGTCAATTCGAACTTCATCGAGAACGTGTTATTGAAGATCAACACCCAGGAATCGCGAACGTTGGGCCAGTCGGAGCGAAGACCCCAGCCCGGATGGATACAGGTCACGTATTCGAAATGGGCCCACACCTCATCCATCTTGGCAATGTCGAGGGATTGGAAAGCCTCGTAAAACCGTTGGTTGGCTTTCGTGACTTGCTCGATATACTGTTCGATCACGCGTACCTCCACAGGCAAAAGAACGGCGGGCATCTGTACGCACCTCCCTTGATTTGTGACGGAGGATGACTCGGACAGAGTCCAGCCAAGCGCGTTATCATACTGGAATCATAGGTGGAGCGCGAGAGAGAATGAGGCCGTTAGGCTTGTGTCAGCCTGGATGTTTGCAGATGCACCACCCACACGCCGGTAAGGATCAGAGCGATCCCGAGAAATTCAACGGCCCCCACGGATTCCCTGAGAATCAACGCGGAGAGTGCGACTGCAGCAACCGGCGTGAGGTTGCCCAGCACTGAAGCCCGAGAAGGGCCGATGCCCTTTACACCAAAGAGCCAAGCCTGTTGCGCGATGGCCGTAGCGAAGATGATGAGGTAGACCAGCGCCAGCCAGTCGGCGACAGCAACCGAAGCAAGACCAGCATCCAGCATTTTCGTATCGGTCAAGAGTAATGGGATTTGGAGAACTGTCGCGACGAAGAGGGTCGTCCAATTTACCGTCAACGGCGAGAGTCGCTCCATAATCGTGCGGCTCCCGATGCTATACAACGCCCAACTCACCACGCCGAGAAACACCAGCGATCCGCCAAGCAATGGTTCCTCACCCGCTGCCTGAAATCCCGCGACCGAAACCAACCCCACCCCCAGAAATGAAAGCAGGCTCCCGGCCAACACAACCCGCACAGGAACATCCTGAATCAGCAGAGAAGACAGTAACGCGGTGACGACAGGCGACGATCCGATGATGACGCCGGCAACGGCTCCGCTTACGTACTTAAGGCCGATCAGAATCAGCAGATGGTTACCCAAGACCCCGAGCCCGAGCAGACCGAGCGTCCGGAAGTCCGTCT
>NZ_CDLUDY010000286.1:0-6679 GCF_975968855.1 Petrachloros mirabilis | reverse complement strand
TTTCGATAAACTCTCCCTTGAAGATGTTAAAAAAGCGTCCATCGTAGAGCAGGTCCGTGGCGCGTTCGGCGAGGAGATGCCCTCCATGATTAAGACATACTTGCAGCCGAATCCGTGAATCACTTTTGCGGCTCGTCGGGCATCTGCCAGTGACTTGATCTCGATGCCGGATAGCTGCTGGGCTTCGTGAACATTCGGTGTCACAAGCAAGGCAAGAGGGAAAAGCTGCTTCTTTATGGCCTCGATGGCGTCCGGTTTGAGCAGCAGATGGCCGCTTTTCGAAATCATGACGGGATCGACGACCAGGTTCGTGACATTTTGTGGTTTCAGCATCTTGGCCACGACTTCGACCAAAGCAGTCGATGACAACATGCCGGTTTTTACGCCGGCGACCTCGAAATCGTCGAAGACGGCGTCAATCTGCGAGGCAACGATGCTGGTCGGCAGCTCGAATACGTCGGTTACTTCTTCCGTGTTTTGCGCCGTGATGGCGGTGATCACCGACATAGCGAAGACACCGTTCGCCGACATGGATTTGATGTCCGCTTGAATCCCGGCTCCTCCGCCGGAATCAGATCCGGCAATCGTCAACACTTGGGGTAATGTCGTGCTCATGTGATCAGGTTTTTGCTCCGTGGGAGAGGCAGATCCCGCAAAATATATATACTCTGCGGCTTGCTGTTGTCGAGTCTACGTTATCGGAAAATGAGGCTGCCGAGGCTCCGTCCGATAACATAGGCCAGCGGTGTCAGAATGAGCAGGACGAAGGGCAGGAAGAGGTAGGCAATCGCGCCCTGGGCATCGGGAAACCACAAGATCGTCACATGGGTCCACGCGCTGAGTCCGATGAGTCCGATGACTGTTACAACAACGCCGGTAGCCCGGCGCTTAACGAGGGTTGTATTCCCAGACGGAGCGAGGCCCATGTGAAACAGAGCGAAAACGGCGAAGAGCACGAAGGGAATTGCATTGAAGACGGCGATCAAGAAGAGATTGTAGCCGGGGGCAAAGAGGTGCAACTGCAGTTGATGCAAGGCTTGGGTAAAGGATTGGTCATGTTTGAGCACATCCACGCCAATCGTTGCCAGCCAGGGAATGCCGAGACCGAGTATAAGGCAGCCCCAGTAGACGGTCAGTGTGAATGCGATCATTCGATTTGTCGAACTGAGCTTGTTCGTCACTGGTTGCCCTCGATGGCTTGCAAGCCTTCTGCTGCTGCTTCACGGACGACGGGGTCTGGATCCTGGACCGCTGCCCGTAACGCCGGAACGGTCTCCTTCGCAGCCTTACCGATTTCAGCCAGGGCACAGGCAGCCAAATAACGTTCGAGGGGCTGCTCGGCTGTCAGGAGTGCTGCAACGTCGGAGGCGGTTTCTGCAGCACGCGGACCTAGTTTTGCCAGTTGCTGAAGGGAGTGAGTTCGATTTGTCTCCTGTTTCAGCAGGAAGGAATAGGTCGAAACGAGGATAGGGCGTTGGGCCGAGGCAACGGCGGACTGCGCCAGTTTCGCTACGGTTGGATTCGAGTCACTCGTCAGTTCTTGGAGGATCGATAGTGACTCCGGACGAGCATATCCGCCGAAGGCAAACAATGTGACGGCAGCATGCCGTACCGTCCATTCGGGATCGCGCAAGGCCTGTGTCAGCCCCCGCATCACCCTGCCGGCGGGAAGGCCGATCGATCCCAATGCCCGAACCACTCGATTACGCACGATCGTATCCGGATCGTTCAACATCATCAGTAACGAGGGGGCGGCTGGTTTCGCCACCGGACCCAATGCACCAAGGATGGAAACCGCTTCTCCCCTGACCTGATCGTCCGGCTCTTGGAGCATGGGCAGGTGATGCATCATGACCTGCCGGGCGGCACTGAGATCGATGGAAGGCAATGCGCCGGCTGCCTCGCTACGAAGGTGAGATTTGCGATCCGATGTCGCCAGTTCGACGAGAAGCGGCACTGCCGGTTTCGCCGCCGGGCCGATGTCTTTCAAGTGCGCCGCCGCCAACTGCTGCGCCTGCCGATCCTCGCTCTGTAAATCCGCGATAAGTCCCGGCACCGCCTGCGCTCCGGTGTGCTGCCAATAGACGAACCCCAAGAGCGCGATGAGCAAACCTAGCGCACCAAGATTTAGCGAGACTATCCGGAAGGTCATAGGTTAGGTGAAAACGACGGTAAGCGAATCACTTATTGCGCCTGTCTTTGAAGCAACTTTTCGTCTCATAGACCGGTGTGTCTTCGATAGTGTTCGTTCAGGATTGCGAGGTTCTCGGAGCGTAATCAGAGCGCCGTTGGGAAACCGTTCTTGCTGAGTCGGGGCGGCTGCCGCAGGTAGTGGCGACGAACCGCTTCACACCGTCTTGTTTCTTCGCTTTCCTCTCACGGTGTTCGACGGGTGGTACAGGGCAGGGAGACCTTTCGGCCACAGCGGGGTCCCTACACCGGGCGGGGTGCAAGGACGAGAGGTCTCCTGCCCTGTGACAGGACCCGTCGACTCACACCGGCCACTCCTCCTCGTTCCACGCCATCTCCCAAAACATCCACTCATACCGTGAGCTGATGACGAACGATTCCTCCATCCGCCGCTTCTCTTCTTTCCCCGCCGTCTTCGCCCATTGATCTACCTTCTTTCTCATCCAGCGTTGTACTTCTGCGAATTCCGGCGATGCATAGAGCGAGAGCCAATCGCGGTACGGATGCTTTTTTGACGGCGGCCCGTGCTGTAAGAGATGTTGACCGACTACACAGTAGATCCAGGCGCAGGGGAGCGCCACAACGGTAATTTCTGCAGCTGTTCCGGAGGCAGCGACGGCCAGCATATGTCGGGTATAAGCGTAGTTCGTCGGAGACATCGGGACTGATGTCATTTGTGCGGCGGTCATCTTCCATTTCGATCCATAGCCCTCGTGCAGGCTCCGTTCGACGAGGATGGTTTCCTCCGCGAGCTTCGTGAAGCGGAGGGCGGATTCGGAATCCGGCGCGCGCAAGGCGGCCGCCGAGAACACTCTGGCAAGTTCTGCCAGAAACCGGGCATCTTGCAGGATGTAGTATTTGAACTTTCGTTCAGGAAGACGGCCGTTCCCCAGTGCGACGACAAAGGGATGGGCCAGCTGGGCGTCCCAAATCGGTTGAGCCAGCTTCCGGAGATGGTCGGAAAATGACATGAGCGCTCCTCGGCTTATTCAATGTGGCGGAGATTGTGGCCACGGCCTCGGTAAACGGTTGATCCCGTCCAACGCAGCAACCTTGTAACACTCGGCTAAGGTGGGATAGTTGAAGACCGTGTCGATAAAGTACTCAATTTTACCGTTAAAGGCCATAACGGCTTGTCCGATATGAATAAGCTCGGTCGCCCCTTCTCCAATCGCATGCACGCCGAGCAGTTCATGGGTATGGCGGTTGAACAAGAGCTTCACCAGGCCGGTATCGTCACCGATCAATTGGCCTCTGGCGATCTCGCGATAGCGGGCGACTCCGACTCCAAACGGGATCTTTGCTTTTGCGAGGTCTTCCTCGTTCTTCCCCACCATCGAGATCTCGGGGATTGAGTAGATACCGTACGGCAGCAACTCCGTATCGGTCCGATCGGGATAGCCGAAGGCGTGACAGGAGGCATGGCGACCCTGCTGCATTGAGGTAGAGGCCAGGGCCGGGAATCCGATCACGTCGCCGGCGGCATAGATATGCGGAACAGCCGTCTGCAAGTGTTCGTTGACGCTCAATCGTCCGCGGGCATCGGGTGTGAGTCCCACCGCTTTAAGATTGAGCCCTTTTGTCGCGCCGACCCGGCCGATGGCGTACATCAAGGTGGTGGCTTGGATCGGCTTCGCGTATTTCAGGCAGACATCAATACGATTGTCCGCCTCTTTCCTGATAGCGAGGACTTCTTCATCGTGGTAGAGGGTCACGCCGATGTCTTTCATCTGCGCCTGGAGCGCCTGGATAATTTCTCCATCGACGAATTCCAACAAGCGCGGGCGTTTGTCGATCAGTGTCACGGGAACGCCCATGGCTCCCAGGATTGAGGCGTATTCAGTTCCGATCACGCCGCCGCCCACGATGACGATCGATTCGGGAACACGTTTCAACGTCAGAAGACCGTCCGTATCAATGATGGAATCGCCGTCGAACGGAATGTCAGCCGGCCTGGCCGGTTCGGTGCCTACGGCAATGACGATGAAGTCGGCTGTATGTTCGACTGTTCCTCTGGCATGGTGAATCTCCAACCGGTGCGGATCGACAAAACGAGCCGAGCCGTTGATCATGTGGACCCCGTTGCGTGCCATCTGATTCCCGACGATCCGGACTTCGTTCTGGATGACGTGATTGGCTCGATAGACAAGATCCTCTATCGTGATCTGTTCCTTCAGCCGGTAGCCTGCGCCGTACAGGCTACGCTGGCGAAAACCGGACAGGTACAGTACCGCTTCGCGCAGGGATTTGCTGGGTATCGTGCCGGTGTTGATGCAGACGCCGCCGACGACCTCCTTGCGCTCGATAATACCAACCCTTTTGCAGAGCTTTGCGGCTTGTATGGCGGCTTTTTGGCCGGCGGGTCCGGTCCCGATGACGAGGAGGTCGTAATGGGCCATCAAGCTCCTCGAAGGAAGGTCGAGTGTGAGGTTAAGGTCGAGGAGGGAACGGTTTCGTCGTCACTCAATCTTAGCATTGACCGTCACCTAGCTGTCGTGTCAACCCTGGGTTACCAACTTCCGTGCAACCTGGAAGGCTTCATCTATGTCGGGCAGATGAGCCAGTTCAGGTGTAATCTGCATGTATCGGACGGTGTTTTGAGGATCGACGACAATTACAGCGCGAGCCAAAATATGCGGCTCCCTCAGGAAGAGGCCGTAAGTTTTTCCAAAATCGGCGTTACGGTAATCGGAGAGGAACGTGATGTTGTCGATCTTGGCCTCTTCCGCGAATCGCTTTTGCGCGAACGGGGTATCGATACTGATGGTGATCAATTCCACCATTTTGTCGAGCCCCTTGTTCTTTTCACTGAGGTGATGCGTCTGTTGCTCGCAGACCTTTGTGTCGATCGAGGGGACTACGCTGATGATGCGGACCTTGCCTTTACCAGGTGTGTCACTAAGATTGATAGGCGAGAGATCCGTTTTTGTCAGCCTGACGCTCCGCAATTGATCGCCCACCCTGATGCCGGTGCCGGACAGAGCGAGGGGACTGCCCTTGAAAAGGACAGTATGACCTTCTCCCGCGGAGGTACTGCCGTCCGCAATGGTGATGTTCTTGTAGAGAAACGCCGATTCCTGGCCGGCCCCCATGCAACTGGCCAATGTGAGCGGACCAAGCAGAGCGAAAAGTTTGAAGAGACGTGAGGATGGCAAAGGCATATGATTTCTCCGTATCGTTTGGAATAAGAATGAGTGCCATGTCGCCGTCTATGGCAGCGCTACAGAGCCACGCGGCGTGAGGCTGCTATCGTACGATGAACTCTACCATAGCTCGGTTCGCTATGGCAGGCTGTTCCCACTGCGGAATATGACCGGCTTTGGGAATACGGAGGAATTCGGACCCGTTGATTGTACGATGCAGTTCCTCCCCAACGGCGATGGGGAAGACGCGGTCTTCCTCGCCCCACAGAATCAGCGTCGGATGCGTGATCTCTCCGATCCGTTGAGCCAGATCGGTTTCCCACAAAGGAAGAGTATAACGGACGGTCATGATCGGTGAAATCAGTCCCGGACGTCGCCGATTGCGATTTGAGCGTTCGATCACGGCCGGTGTCAGCAACGACGGGTCGTAGACTATCTCCTTCAGAATCGATTCGATCATCAGCCCGCCAAAGAGCCAGTTGCCGAAGGACACGAGCCAGGAAGGGACGCTCGTGTCCAGCGCCTGTCTGATCGAGGGACTCGCGAGTTTATCTTTGACGTTTGATGGCAGCCCGCTGACGAGGACGAGCTTGGATACGCGTTCCGGATGGTTCAAGGACATGGCGATGGCAAGTCCTGCACCCATAGAGTTACCGACCAGAACTGCCTGCCTGATCTGGAGTGCGTCCATGAAGGCCACGAAGTATTCCAGCATCTGCTCGGGCCGATATTCGATGTCCGGTTTGTCGGAAAGTCCGGAGCCGATGAGATCCGGCGTAATCACCCGAAACTGGGCCGATAACGGAGAAAGTTGATGCTCCCACTGCCACATCGACCCGCCGAATCCGTGGATCAGGATGACGGGTGTTCCTGCTCCCACATCAATGTAGGCCATCTGTTGGCCGTTGACGGTCACCGAGTTGATCGGAAATCGCTCGATCGCATCAAAATGAGCTGGAATTGGAGCGGGAGAGGTGCAAGCCGTCATCGCGGTCACATACAGACAGAGGCTGAGGAGCGTTATGTCTCGGATGGTCGACAAGCGATCCGGGCGTCTGGCGCGGCGCTGGTTACTCGAGTTGAATGATCGTTTCGTCCGTTTTGACGCTGTCCCCCTCAGCGACCAGGATTGCGGTGACTTTACCGTCCACCGGCGCCGGCACCTGGCTCTCCATCTTCATCGCCTCGATGATCAAAAGCGGATCACCGGCTTTGACCTGGTCATCCTGTGCGACGAGGACCTTCACAACGCGGCCCGGCATCGGCGGCGCGACGTCACCCGGCTTGGATGGCCTTGGCCGTTTCGGCTTCGCCCCTGATCCTGCTTCAGGCGCTTCGGGGACACC
>NZ_CDLUDY010000285.1:0-6584 GCF_975968855.1 Petrachloros mirabilis | reverse complement strand
CTTCTAGGCCTATTCGTCACTTGGGTGGTCGCGAACGCGGGAGTGGGAATGAAGGCGCCGGACATTACGAATCCAATCTGGTTGAACAGTGAACCGTTACACCTATCCGACCTGAAAGGCAAAGTCGTGATGGTCGAGTTCTGGACGTTCGGCTGTTACAACTGCCGGAACGTCGAGCCCTACGTCAAACAGTGGCACAAGAAGTACTCAGATCAAGGCCTTGTGGTTATCGGCGTCCATTCGCCGGAGTTTTTTTACGAACGTGATGTTGAAAACGTGGGGCGCTATCTCAAAGAGCATGACATTCCCTTCGCCGTCTCGATCGACAATGACTTTTCGACCTGGAACAAATACGGCAATCGATACTGGCCCGCCGTGTATCTTGTGGACAAACGCGGCACCATCCGGCATGTCCGGATTGGTGAGGGTGGATATCAAGAGACGGAACGGCTCATACAGGCTTTGCTTGCTGAACCATTGTAGTGGGCACCTATGCATCGTCCATCACGCCGGACATTTCTCAAGACCGCCGGAGGGCTGCTATTCGTGGCTACTCTCCCGGCTCCGAGCCTTGCCGGCCTGTTCGATCACGTCTTTGGCCAGGCCGAGCCGAAGCTCACTAAGCCGATCACTCCCAACGAGGAATTCTACATCACGTCCTACCGAAGTCCACCGACCATTCGTATTAAGGACTGGTCACTGTCGATCAAGGGACTCGTCTCGCGCCCGTTCAGACTAGACTATGCACAATTGCTCGCGAAGCCGGCCATATCGGAAATTGTCACACTAGAATGCGTAGGCAACACTGTGGCTGGCGAGTTCATCGGCACCGCTGAATGGACTGGCATTCTGCTTCGATCGCTCTTGGAGGAAGCCGGCGCACAGCCTGATGCGTACGACGTCGTTTTCCGAGCCGCCGACGGATTCTCCGACAGTATCCGGTTTGATCGTGCAATGGTCGGCGATGTCTTGATTGCACACCGCATGAACGGCGTTCCCCTGCCGCTCGGCCATGGATTTCCGGCTCGCATGATTGTGCCGGGACAGTACGGGATGAAGCATGTGCAGTGGCTGACGGAGATTGAGGTTGTGGCGCAGGATTACAAAGGCTACTACGCGAAGAAAGGTTGGACGGACGAGGCGTTGATCAAAACAATGTCCCGTATTGATCTACCGGGACACGGTACGACGATCCGCGGGTTCCATCATAAGGTACAGGGCATTGCTTTTGCTGGCACCAGAGGGATCAAACAAGTTGAGCTCAGCACAGATGGTGGTGAGCGCTGGACTGTTGCCACACTCGAGAAACCCCTCTCAGCATGGAGTTGGGTGTTTTGGAATTGCGCATGGAAGGCATCGAGACCAGGACGCCACACTTTAGTCGTCCGAGCGACTGATGGAACCGGACAACTGCAAACTTCGATTGAGCAAGATCCAGCTCCGGACGGGGCAACCGGTCTCCATGAGGTCACCATGAACATTGAGGTCTGATCCTGACAGAGGTGTTCTAAGAACCGAAGGTAGACTGCCGCAGCTCCGCGCCGTGCTTAGGCACATCACCGGAGGATACGTTATTTGCAATGGTGTGAGCGGGGGACCCCTAGGTCGCGGGTTCAATTCCCACCGAGGGCACCACAGCGAATAAGATCGTTTGCCTTCTGTTTTTAGGCTTGTGTTTCAATAGCTTGTCCCTATCTGCCGGCCGCTTCCAATTATTCCTCCCCCCACAAAAGCAGCATAGACTTTATATGTATCCTGAAGTAATTTTTCCTCAGGTTAATGATGCATAAGCGAGTTGAATGGTGGTACCTTAGAAGTGGTTGCGAACTTAAAAACGGTGCAGGCGAAGGCAACTCGTTGATGCAGCTGGGTCAGAGAAGGTGCATTTGAGATGTGAACATTTCCCTGCCGTTATGCAGGGGCGATGAGTATGGATTTCGATAAGAAGAGGAGGGCATTTTCATGAATCACGTCATCCTCCATGATGTTCGAGCAGGGTTTTATCTGATGGTTGGATTAGCCATGTTAGCTTTTATCTGTGCTATTGCCGCGTTAGGCACGGTTATGCGTCCCGTTCGGTGGTCGGATCGTCGTTCTGCCCAGTTTTAATCGCCGTATTTCCTGACGTTGCTTTGAGTTTTGCACGAAGATCCTCCTTCTAGTGGCTCTCGCGAAACTTTCTTCACGATTACTCTAACTAGCTGAAATATAAGCTATCTTTATTCTGTTGGCTTAGCCAGAAAGCTGGTTTTTGCCGGATGCTATAGTTGTTCAAGTACATTTTCATTCCACAAGCAATGGGGGAATACCATGAAAGGCGGCCTTGGAAGATATGCTTTGGTTGTAATGATGGGTTTTCTTCTCGCAGGTACCGAGGGTTGTGGCATGAAATGGCTGCAGTCCGAGGGTGATACGGCGTCCACGGCTGAGAAGAGTGGACAAGAAAGTGAAAAGGAAAAGATGGCTTCCGGTGACGGCGATTCCGCCGAGAACTTGCAAAATGCCGGCTCATCTTCAGCAGAAACTGGCGGAGGTGCCGATTCCCAATGGAATGGCCAAGGCGTAAATCCAAGTTTCCCTGGCATCGCACAGGAGCAGGGCTCGGAGCCAGAAATGAAAAGTGAGATGAAAAGCGAGTTGAATGGTTTCTCTCAGAGCCCGACCGAGGAACATCTCACGAATGAAGGGGAGATCGCCTCAGTCTCACCTGCCGACACGGATGCCCGCCAAGATGCAGATTTGGCGAAAGAAGAGCGCGCGGCAATGGAGGCAGGCCTTAAGGACGTGTTTTTTGGATATGACCAATGGACTCTGTCTGATGCCGGGATGGAGGTCTTACAAGGGAATGCGAAATGGTTGAAGGAACACCCTGGGGCTGTACTGAAAGTGGAAGGTCATTGCGATGAGCGGGGTACATCGGCCTACAACATCGTTCTTGGGGATAAGCGTTCGAAGAGCGCTCGCAACTATCTCGTAGAATTAGGAGTAAGTCGGAAACAGGTAAAGACCGTGTCGTACGGCAAGGAACGACCTTTCTGTCTTGAACATACCGAGGCTTGCTATCAGCAAAATCGCCGCGGTCATGTCTTGCTGTACGTCAAGAACTAAGAGAGCATACACGCCCCCGACGATTTACAGAACGAATTGTCGGGGTTCTCTGTCGCGTGAGACACACTCTGCTCCGGGACAATGAAGGTTTTGTCTCGTCAGCGAGATTAAAGAGGAAAAGAGATTCATGGCATCGAGATCGTCAGTTGCTCAACAAGAGCGAAGTGCCGAAAAACGGTTGCAGCCAAGATTCACTACGCAATTCCGGAGCACATTTTCCGGTGGACAGCAGGAACGACAAGGGAAAATGTTAGATCTGTCAAGTGGCGGGTGCAAGATCGAAACCGATCCACCTGTTGTCGAAGGGGCGACGTTCGAATGTCGTATTCACGTTCCTGGCCTCAGTTGGCCGTTGCGGATCGATAAGGCTCAAGTGAGGTGGGTGAAAGGCAAAACATTCGGGTTGCAGTTTCTTGAAATTCACCCTGAAGAAAAGATGAAGTTGACGCAGGTCATTGCCGAGCTCAAGGCACAATCCCGCTGATAGTAATCCCCAAGCAAATTGCAAGACAGGTTTCTCCTCTCGCGACAAAATTCCCGTCTATGTTATAAGAACGCGAATCCCTCAGGCTAACAGTAAGAATTGGCTTTCTAGGGCGACAAGAGTATTGTGGGTTAGTCGTTTTCTGAGAGGAGTCTTGTTGCCATGACCGATAATGTTGCGATTCTGGCCGGCGGGTGTTTTTGGTGCCTTGAGGCCGTCTTTGACCAGATGGTAGGGATCCATTCGGTCGAGTCAGGGTATATCGGCGGCCATGTCGATCGACCGACTTATGAAGCTGTCTGTGGGGGAGAGACGGGCCATGCAGAGGCAGTGCGTATCACCTTCGATCCGAGTCAGGTAAGCTATAAAGAATTGCTCGAGGTCTTCTTTTCCGTTCATGATCCCACAACATTGAACCGACAAGGAAACGATGTGGGGACTCAGTATCGGTCTGCGATTTTTTACCATAACCCGGAACAAAAGAAGACGGCCGAATCGCTGATCGCGGCAATGACTGAGGAGAAGGTCTTCGCCAATCCGATTGTGACCGAGGTTGTGCCGGCAGGGACATGGTTTGAAGCGGAACAGTATCATCAGGAGTATTTCGCCAGGAATCCATTTCAAGGGTACTGTGCCGCCGTCGTTGCTCCGAAAGTAATGAAATTTCGAAAACTGTTTTCAAGCAAGATTAAAGCATAAACTGTTAGTTGCCCCACCAGTGTTTCATCCTTTGTACGGCCTCGGCTACGAAATGGGTTTTTTGCATGATTTGACGCTCTGCCAATAGAATCTCGGCCTGAGGCGGACAGAATGGCCATTCAATAGTTGTCTTTCCCTGTACCTTGGCCAGAATCAGCCCATCCTGTCTATCCGATGGTCGTTGCATCACCATCAGCGGGTCCTGAGGCTCGAGGAGGCAGGTACCGTCGAAGTTTGCCGCCTCGTAGAGGATTGGACGGGCGAGGGGAACTTTCATGGATCCGTCGGTAAAAACGGTGTCTCCCTCCCGAATCGGGCCGGCTGGCGCTATCGAGTACAAAACGATTGGCACAATGAGCATGAGCGCGGCGGCAAGTCCTATAGACGAGAGTGGTGGCCCCGTTTCCGGTCGTTCTCCCCGGCGTACTGACATTGTTAGAAACTAAGATGAAATGGATGGGTTTTCATCGAGCCAAGCATCTTCATCGCCAGTAGCATCAGTCTTTGCCCGTAGAGAGGTAAAGTCAAAGAGGTTTGTATCGTGCAATAACGAAGGGGCAACGTTGGAGAGCGCTGCAAACATGCTATCGGTACAGCCTAGAGCCTTTTGCTCCCATTCTCGCAGAAAGGCCTTGGCCTCTTTACGTTTGAGGTCTTCCTGTGATCCGCACAGGTCACAGGGGATGATGGGGAACGCGCGCCGTTCGGCATAGCGGGCAAGGTCAACCTCACGTACCGCAGCTAGCGGGCGAATCACCAAGTGACGGCCGTCTTTGGAGCGCAGCTTTGGGGGCATGGTTTTCAATTTCCCGGTGAACAGCAGATTCAGTATTAGTGTTTCAAGAATGTCATCGCGGTGATGTCCGAGAGCGATCTTACTGACGCCGAGTTCTGTTGCCAGGCGATAGAGATGTCCGCGCCGGAGCCGTGAGCAAAGCGAACAGGTCGTCTGCCCTTCCGGAATGAGCCGTTTGACGATCCCGTACGTGTCCCGTTCTTCAATGTGGAATGGAATGCCGAGGGACGTGAGATATTCAGGAAGGACATGGGTCGGGAAACCTGGCTGTTTCTGATCGAGATTGACTGCTATGAGATCGAATCGAATGGGAGCGCGGCGTTGTAGCACAAGTAACAAGTCGAGTAATCCGTAACTGTCCTTTCCGCCTGATAAGCAGGCCATAACCTTATCGCCCTCTTCGATAAGGTTGTAATTGCTGATGGTTTGTCCGACCTGACGCAATAGCCTGGTTTGCAGCTGTTCGGTTTCGTCGTCGAGTCTTGGGAGGTTGTGGAGAGGACTGGTTGTTTGTGACATAGGGCGCTATTCTACTAGCTGACTTCATTCACTGTCGATCCTGATGAACTTATGAGAGAAGGTAAAAAGTGAATTCACGCCCTGAATTACGTTATCCAGTACTTTTTATCTGCACAGGAAACGTCTTTAGGAGCCTTGCGGCTGAACAGGCCCTGAAGGTGAGGCTCAGGTCTCATGAGTTTTATGCGATTTCTTCTGCCGGGATCGATGCAAAGCCCCAAGAGGTACACGCGTGGGTGAGGATGAAGCTCCATGAAAAGGGAGGTGATGTGAGTCATCACGTACCCCGTCAGTTAACAGAAGAGATGGTGAAGTCTACGGAGTTCATCGTTGCCATGGGGCGTAATCACCAGGCTTTTATCCGGGAGCGCTTCGGTCGAGACGTTCCTTTGTTCAATGAGATTTGCTTTGGTCGCGATGAATCGATCCTCGACGTCCATGAAGCTATCCCGGAATGGGAAAACGATCTCGTTCGAGCTCAAGACTATGTCTCGTCTGTGATCGATACAATCTGGGAATCCATACCAAGTCTCTCCATGCATCTACCACCGCCTCGTTAAAGGAATTCGAGTTAATCATCCCTTCCAAGGTCAATCTCCAGGCTAGACGCTCTTGCTCTAGATGTATCCATGATTCGCATCGAGTCTGGGCGATGGCTTCGGCAGCTACGGTTGTACAACCTCTATTTTCTGAAGGAGAAAGATGGTTTTTGAAAGAGCCATTCGTGAGGGGTATTCCGATCTATCCGTTAACCGAAGAGGCATTGCTTGATATGGCGCAAGCCTCTGTTGCCCGGAATCTGTATGAAATAGGGCCGCTATTTACAAGTGCTGCCAGCGTGGGAGCTTAAGGTGGAAACAATGCTTCTGTTCGGTGTTCGTTGGGGACCCTAGTCTTCAGTTACGGAGTCGGTCACTTCCCTATTAACACGCGTGATGGGACTAACACTGGACACCTTCGCATTGTTTCCACCTTAAG
>NZ_CDLUDY010000284.1:0-8873 GCF_975968855.1 Petrachloros mirabilis | reverse complement strand
TTCGAGATCGGCCTGAAGCACGGTGAGCCGCCGATGCCGTTCGGCTGCAATCTCTTCCTGCAACTTGACCCTCGCCTTCTCCCGCTCTTGCTCCCATCCGACTAATCGCCGGTCATACTGCTCCTTGAGGGCGCTTGCTTCGTTCTGCAACTGCGTAGCATCGGCAACCGTCTTGGCGATCGCGACTTTACGCTCCTCAATCACCGTCATGACCGGACGGTACAAGAACCGTTTCAACAGCCATACGAGGACGAGCACATTCACGATTTCGAGCAGGAATGTCGACCAATCCAGTTCCACCGTCATCCTCCGGTTGGCGATAACATGTGCGGCTTACCCGTCCATCGATTACGGCTTGAAGAAATACTCCAGTAACGGATTGCGAAACAGGATGATCAACACGATGACCAGGCAGTAGATTGCGAGTGATTCGATCATGGCGAGCCCGATGAAGAGCGTGCGCATGATCGACCGCTCCGCCTCCGGCTGTCTCGCCAAGGCCTCCAAGGCCTGACTGATCGCACGCCCCATTGCAAGGGCAGGAAGCATCGTACCGATGGCGATAGCCAAGCCCGCAACCACAGTCGAAGCCAGTACGAACCAACTGATATCACGCATGATTATCCCTCTTTTCAGATTGGCGTAATTGTTGCGTTTGGATCGCGCTCGCGATGTAAATGAGCGCGAGCATTCCGAAGATGTAGGCCTGAATCAACGCCTCGATCACATGCAAGATCAACAGCGGCACCGGCACCAGAAAACCTGCCACCATCAAGACCAGGAGAACTGCCATTTCGAGACTCATGATGTTTCCGAACAACCGTATCGCGAGGGCAAGGGTCCTGGTGACTTCACTCATGAGATGAAACGGCAGCATGATCGGACTCGGCGCGAGGTAATGTTTAAGATAGGCTCTCAGCCCTTCCGAGCGAATGCCGAACCAATGGACCGAGAAAAAGACGAGAACGGCCAGGGCCGCCGTGGTCGAGAGAACTCCAGTCGGCGAATGAAGACCGGGTATAATGCCCACGAGGTTTGCCACGACGACGAAGATCCAGAGCGTGCCGATAAAGGGCAAGACCTGCGCACTCGTTTTCGGCAGGACCTCACTAATCGCGCGATCCATAGCTCCGATCAAACCTTCCAGGACGACTTGCACGGGGCCGGGATCCTGCCGCAGATGCCTCGTTGCCGCCCAGGACAGAGTTGCGAGCAACAGCATGATGCCCCACGTCGTAATCACCGGAACCGTGACTCCGATAGGACCTACCTGAAAGACCGATGCCGCTTCCATCCCTCACTCCCTCATGAGCAAATAGACGTTCACTGCTCCGACGGCAATGCCGAGCACAATTAGACTCATGGTCCAACGGATGGAGTAGCCCTCCACGAAGTCGTCCAGCCACTGTCCTACATAGGCGCCGATCACAACCGGAACGACGAACAGCAATCCAAGCGTGCCCAGGAAAACGGTTTGTCCCAACAACGTCGGACGATCCCGCTCGGCCTGTTTCATCCGGCGGGTTTGCACTCCTATACGTTTCTTGAGCTTCTGCTCGGCATTCGTCGTCACGCGAACTCTCCCCGCCCTATCCGCCACAGCCGTTTAAACATTTCCTCTTCGAGGCGGCTCAGGCTCTGTTTCATCGCCCGCAAGTTGTCTTCTTCGACGGACAGCTGCTCCTCTAACGCCCGGCTGATACGGTCTGCATCGTCATCGCGCAGAAAACGACGCGTGCTGATCGTCGCCGTATTCTCCAAGAAATAAAGAAGCCCTCCGGGGAGCGCGAGGTATTGCCAGGCGCCGTCCATCGTCTGAAATCGTGCAAGCCCCCACGACAATACCGTCATGAATCGCTCATGGTCGGCGAGGATGCCCAAGGAACCAGAGTCATCCCATCCGACAAAGCTCGCCACGTCATCGAATCGTTCGATGTGCGTTGCGTCCTGAACCACCAAGGTGAAGGGTTTCATGCCACATGATCCATGATTGCTCCCCGCATGTAACACCGGTCTTCCGGAAGATCGTCGTAAGACCCGCGCAAGAAGCCTTCGCAATCTCTCAACGTGTCCGCTAAAGGAACCGAGACTCCCTCGATTCCCGTCAAGTCAGCCGTCACGTGAAAGGGCTGTGTCAAATACCGTTGGAGCTTTCTGGCGCGAAGCACGATGCGACGGTCAGTTTCCGAGAGCTCCTCAAGCCCCAACATCGCAATGATGTCCTCCAGCTCTTTGTAGCGTGCTAGATGTTCACGTACCCCCTCGGCCACGGCATAGTGACGGTCTCCAAGAAAATGCCGGTCCATTAGCTTGCTGGAAGATTGGAGTGGATCGACTGCCGGATAGATTCCTTTACTGGCCTGATCACGGGTCAGAATGACTAGGGTATCGAGATGCGACAAGATGTTCGTTACGGCCGGATCCGTCATGTCATCCGCAGGCACATACACGGCTTGCACCGATGTGATCGCGCCGCTTCTGGTGGAGATGATCCGTTCTTGCAGTTCGGCGACTTCGGTCATGAGAGTCGGTTGATAGCCCACCGTGGCCGGCATCCGCCCGAGCAATCCTGATATTTCACTGCCGGCCTGAACGAACCGGAAGATGTTATCCATCAGGAACAGCACTTCTTTGTGGAGAACGTCACGAAAATATTCGGCATACGTGAGGGCCGAGAGCCCTACACGGAACCGCACGCCTGGGGACTCGTCCATCTGGCCGAACACCATCAGCGTATGCGGCATAACACCGGCTGCCTGCATCTCATGCCACAATTCGTGGCCCTCCCGAATGCGCTCGCCGACCCCGGCAAAGACGGAAACACCTTGGTGCAGGGATACGATCGCGTGCATGAATTCCGTCAGGAGCACGGTTTTCCCGACGCCGGCCCCGCCGAAAAGACCGGTCTTACCGCCCCGAATGAAGGGGAAGAGCAGATCAAGGACCTTGATCCCGGTTTCCAGGATGCCGCTTGCGGCTTTCGTGTCATGCAGTGCGACCGGCTTTGATAAGACGCTCCGAAATGTCTCCGCGTCGAGCGGCGAACCACCATCCAATGGTTCGCCGAACATATTGACCAGTCGACCGAGAGAATTGGGGGAAGCGGGAATACGCACCGGATATCCAGTGTCGTAGACGCGCAGGCCTCGCCGCAACCCGGCCGTGCGATGTAACGTAATGGCACGAGCGTGCCGTTCATCCACATGTTGATGAATCTCAAACACATACCGTTCGTGGTTAAGCGCCGCATAGACCGCCTGATGGAGTGGCGGGAGGCAGTGGCAGACGAGGTCGACTACCGGTCCGTGGACCTGTTCGATCACTCCCACAAGAGCGTCATTGCCCTGGCTAGAAAGGCCGGGGTCTTGGATTTGCTTCACGGAGTTATCCTTTCCTTCTCATGCCGCATACTCTTAACGAGTAACTGACCACATGCCTTCTGACTTCCCTGCCCTCGAACAAATGAGAGTTGGTCTTATGGTTTTGACGATCAATGCTTGATGCACAATGCGGCTGAAACCAGCGAGCACGCGTGCAAGAACAAGGCATGGCGCAGATCCTGGTCGATTCCGACGTAACGAGAGGGTCCAAGGCTCTATTCCGTAGTGCAAGGGAACAGCGGCTTCCCGGCACACTCATACCAACGCAGAATCCCTTCCCAGATGTCCTGTGCCGTTTCGGCGAACCAGAACAGTTCACGATCTTCAGGGTCAATGACACCTTCATCGACCAGAAAGTCCGCATTGAACGCTTGCCGCCAATAGTGTTCGCCGACTAAGACCACGGGAACCGGTTTAATCGTTCGTGTCTGCACTAATGCGAGCGTTTCGAAGAGTTCATCCAGCGTCCCGTACCCACCGGGAAATGCGACTAACGCCTTCGCGCGAAGGAGGAAATGCAACTTTCGCAGTGCGAAATAATGGAAACGAAAACACAACGCCGGCGTGATGTAGGGATTGGGAAATTGCTCGTGAGGAAGATGAATATTTAACCCGACCGTTTGAGCTCCGACGTCAAAGGCACCCCGATTAGCGGCCTCCATAATCCCTGGACCTCCGCCGGTCACAACGACGAGCTTCTGTGTACGCCCGACCTTACCATTTTGAGCCACCAGCCTCCCGAACTCGCGGGCCACAGTGTAGTAATGGCTCTTGGCCAGGACCCGTTCCGCAATGTTAAGACGGCGGCTTAGTTCTGCGTCGGTCGGAGAAGCAGTCAGTGCTGCGCGCAGCTCCGCCACTTTACGTGTCGCAGCTGTAGGTTCATGGATTCGAGTCCCACCAAAAACGACGATCGTCTGTCGGATGTCATGTCGGTCGAGCAGAAGTTGAGGTTTGAGGTAGTCCAGCTGGAGACGCAGCCCGCGTGCCTCATCGCTCTGAAGAAACTCTACATCTTCGTCGGCCTCCCGATATGTGGGGCTCTCAAGAATGGCCTGGATCCGATTCTGCGCATCGGGATCCTCTTCGAGAGACTTCGGTCGCTGCCATGGCAGCGGCTCGCGCCGTTGCGAGGGATGAGGTGGTGCGGGAATCGTCGTCGTCTTCATTGGATCCGGCACGGCAGGTTGCTCCTCCTCATACTTTTTTTCGAACGGTCACCTTGTTTCTTGCGCCTTCAGTGAAGCAAGTACAGCGGTGCAGGCGTATGGCTCAGATCGACTCGTGAACCGGCAGATTCTCGGACCTACCCCGCCTGATAAGAAACCGGGGAATTCATGCCTCCAGAAATCTGTCTTCACAAGGACGATGGCCGACTCGCCCCCGCTCTTTTCCCGATACTGGGATCGCTCCTGGAAAGAGCACTTGATGCCGGTTCCCCCGGACCAGGTCCATTTGTCGAGATGGGGACGCCTTCGTGGTCATAAGCAGAACCCTCATGCACTAGTAGATGATAGGCGGACGTTTCTCATCAATGACCAGCATCAGTCGACGATGTTTCAGTGGCCTCTCCGGATCTCTCGTGTAGTGCGACAAATCTTCTGAAATGTCTGTGCGACTCAGCGGGACAGAGATCTGCTGCCTCATGTGAGGGACATTCGTCTCGATCGCGAGATCTACCAACTCCTCACTGCAACCTGTGATTTCGGCACTCAGGCCTCGATCATCGAGGAAATGCACGGTTACCCGTTCTTCCGGATCAATCCACGGGATAATTTTCTTTTGTTTTTCTTGATTGGTCATGTTCGGCTCCTCCTGCCTCGCTGAGAATCTCAGAGACAATCCGTCACCGTGTAATTCCTGGGCCGCATCACAAATTATGAGCGACTATGATTCGCAAAGGGGCAAAAGCCTATTGTATAGCCACGCGAAGATAGCCCCCCCGATGAGGCCGTCAAAGAATGCCCAGATCATGCCCACCAGACTCCCCATTGCACTGATACTATACCCACGATAAAGACGCCCGATAATGGTTACCTCTCCCGTCTGACCGTCGAACGCGATGATCCACCAGGTGAGAAAGAAGAGACCCAGCCCCCAAATCAACCCGCACGTCAGCCCCCAGGCCTTGACGTTCAATTTCATGAGGCCACCTCCTTGAATCGACCCCGACATGGCGGACCTTTATCGCTTCCGGCGGACCGATTTTGGTTTTTCCTTTGGTTCCGGCCCCTGCCAGTTCACACGTGCCAGCATGTCCCGATGCGCCCAATGACACGTCACTTTTCCCTTGTACGCCCGAACCAACTCACGCCCAATGCGCTGAGCCAGCCGGTCGTTCGTCGTCAGCACCTCCAAGTCCTTCCTCTGCCTGGTAATTTTCATGACCCGTTCAAGGGGATTAACGGAGAGTGCCCGGGCCTCCACATTGGCGATTAATCCTCTGATCTCTGCTTCGTGTCCTTTCAGATCGGACCATTTCAACGTGACGATTCCTTCCGGATAGTCGTCCCGGATCTTCTGACAGGCGGGGCAGACAAACTTTTTTGTACCGGGAAAAGCCGCCAGCTTACGGGCTTCATCCTTGTCGAAGTACCACCGCTTGTTCGTGTAGATCGCGCGGCATTTCCGGCACATCGCCGGGCCCCTCGGAGCCTTCAACATGGCATAGGGATCCTGCCTCCGATGCTCCTTCTCCTTGTACGATGTGGTGTAGCGCTTGCCTTTCCTCGTGCTCATGAAAACTCCTCCTTCAATGAATGACGATCAACGCATTAGACGCTCCCCCTCCCAAGAGATTTCTCCTGCACTCTTGATCGTGAGGCTGTTTTTCTCAAGCTCTTGTTGCAACGACAGACCACGATGACCCGGAGTAGTCTATAGAAGATGCGCAATCATCATGCCATTAGCCTGATCCAGGGACCAGGCGCTTTTTGGTCGAACTTTATTCAAACAACGAGAATCGGGGCTGGTGTGGTCTTGTCAACGCAGGCAAAACTCCCCAGCCCATAACTCATCGCTGTCGCAAGATTCCCCACTCTATGACAGAGGAATACTATTCCGAATTGATAGAGCGATCTCGGGCATGAAGGGCTGTGCGGTTGCGAACCATTGCCTCAGCCAGCCAGTCAGCCTGGTTGCCGAACTTGTGAGGGAGGAGGATAAGAGCCATATCTGAAAACGGGTTTTTAGGCATGCGAATTGACACCCTCCGTAATGATGACACCGGATTCGTGCAAGGAAATAGACCAAGGATTGGCTGCATGACACCCGTTCTTACCCTTCAAGCGCTTGTTCACAATCTGTCTTCACTCGGCGATCGCCAGGCGCTTGTGGCATTCCACAAGGAGGCGAGCGAAACTTGGACCTGCGCAGAGTTACTCGATATCTGCAGGCGCCTGGCTTCAGGAATTCGGGAGGCGGGTATGGATGAAGGCGAGCACGTTGCCATTTATTCCCCGAATCGAGTGGAATGGATCATCGCTTGCCTGGCCTTGCTGGACATCGGCACAGTTCCGGTCCCCATCGACTCACAGATGGCTGGAGATGATCTCGCGCACGTACTGGCAGACAGCGGGGTTAAGTGGGCGCTTACGATTCGACCGCTTGCAGATCGATTGGACGCGCTGGGACTCAGGAACAGCCCGCGTATCATCCTGTTGGATGCCGGCAAAGACAACCCTCTTAGCTGGAAGAATTTTTTGCGTGAGGCAAAGGGGACGATTCCCCCTCCGCACCCGGAAGCCCCAGCCGTATTGTTTTACACTTCGGGCGTCAGCGGGAAACCAAAGGGCGTGTTGCTGAGCCATCGCAATCTTCTATCCAATTTTCAAGCGCTGAGGAGTGTGAATGTTTACCAAACCGACGAGCGTCTGCTCTTGCCGTTACCGCTCCATCACGTCTACCCGTTCATGATCGGCTTAGTGGCTCCGCTCGCACAGGGATTGACGATCGTGCTCCCCCATTCGCTCACCGGCCCGCAGATGCGACGCGCCTTGCAAGAGGGTCGTACCACTGCGATCGTAGGGGTACCCCGTATTTATTCAGCACTTTTCGATGGAATCGAGCGAAAGATCAGCCAGAAAGGCCGCGTCGCGCTGCGCCTCTTTAAGGGACTCCTTGCCTCATCGGTGACGGCCTTGCGCCAGTTCCGTTTGCCTCTCGGCCGGATTCTGTTCACTCCTTTGCGCCGGCAATTTGCTCCGTGCCTCAGAACGCTGGTCTACGGCGGCTCTCCACTGGCACCCGAACTGGCGTGGAAATTGGCAGGCCTTGGCTGGCAGGTCGCGGGCGGCTACGGATTGACCGAGACTTCTCCAATCCTCACGTTGACAATTCCCGGCAGTCTGCGGCTTAACACATCAGGCAGGCCGCTCCCGGGCGTGCAAATTCGTATCGCCGATCTCGACCCTGAAACCGGTCAGGGGGAGATCCAGGCCCAGGGCGCCAATGTGTTTGCCGGCTATCTACACCTCCCCCAAAAATCTGAAGAGGCGTTCACGGAGGACGGCTGGTTCAGAACCGGAGACCTCGGCTATCTCGATGAAGATGGCGAGCTTCACATCGTCGGGAGAGCATCCTCTCGCATCACCCTCCCGGGCGGTGAAAAGATCTGGCCGGAACGGATCGAGGAGGCCATGGAAGGTCTGGCTTCGATCCGCGAGTTAGCGGTTCTCGCTCGCGACGGTCGGTTAGTCGCCGTCGTCGTGCCCGCTGCCGCCTCAATTCAACCGCGCGAACTCGGCAAAATCACAGCATCGATCGAGGCCGACATCGAAGGAGCCTTGCGTCCACTACCTTCCTATTACCGTATTAGCGAATTTGTATTAGACGTCGACCCCCTCCCCCGTACCAGACTCGGGAAGATTCAACGACATAAACTCTTGGAACTTTTCGAAGCGGGCAAACGGCGAAAAGGACTGGGACCCGTTGAAGCAAGGCCGATCGCCATCGAATCGATGGGGCCTGAAGACCGCCAACTGCTGGAAGACCCGATTGCCTTGCGTACCTGGAGTTGGATGGCCGAGCGTTTCCCCTCCGTCCGGCTCACGCCGGATACGAACATGTCACTGGAACTCGGTCTGGACTCATTGGAATGGATGACACTGACTTTGGAGTTACACGACCAGGTCTCCGTCGACCTCTCCGAAGAAGCCGTGGGGCGAATCACGACGGTTCGAGACCTGCTACGGGAAGCTATTGAAGCCGAACAGATCGCCGGCGCAGGAGAAGATCCCGTAATACTATTGAAGCATCCTGAAACACTCCTCGATCCGAAACAGCAGCGTTGGCTCGCAGAACGGACGCCCCTCTCGCGAGGATTCGGTTCATTCCTCTTCGCGCTTGACCGCTTGTTGATGCGGGCCTGCTTTTCGCTCGAGGTTCGTGGAATTGATCGGCTGCCGCCGCAAGGCCCCTGCGTCCTGGCCCCGAATCACGTCAGCCTGCTCGACGCGCCGGCCATCATGGCCGCCCTCCCGTCCGACCGATTGC